>NZ_JARESV010000199.1:0-508 GCF_046026985.1 Paraburkholderia sp. RL18-101-BIB-B | reverse complement strand
GGCACGGCTAACGCCCGATGGCGACAAGCCGAGAGCATCTGCTGCGCGCACGAAACTGCCGCTCTCGGCGACTGCGGCGAGTACGGTGATGCCAGAAAACAGCCGACCATCAAATGTCATGCCCTCTCCAAGGCTCATCTCATTCAGATAGTTTAATCACGAGTGATTTGAACAGCACCTACTTTATTCAACAATCAAAAAATGGGAGATTGTCCTCCTGAACGCTACGGCGTCTTGCGCCGCAAACCAGGACCAGCTTGGGAGAGCAACCATGGAAGCTTTGAAGACACAAGGAATTGACCTGCCCCGCCTCGGATTTGGCACATTCCGTATGCCGGGCGGAGGTTGCCAGCCAGTAGTTGAAAGTGCGCTGGAGCTCGGGTATCGACACATCGACACCGCCGAGATGTACCAGAACGAAGAAGCCGTAGGCGCCGCAATTGCGGCCTCGGGTCTCGCGCGAAAGCAACTGCATCTGACCACCAAGGTATGGCACGAGAACCTCGCG
>NZ_JARESV010000198.1:0-514 GCF_046026985.1 Paraburkholderia sp. RL18-101-BIB-B | reverse complement strand
AGCGGCGGCGGTTGCGGTCGTATTCGTGCATTGCTGTGAAAGCGACTCTCCGCTGCAAACCGTTCATCGTTCCGGGCTTATGTCTCAGCGGTTCCGCGATCAGCGCCGAAGGAAGCACGCTAGAACCTCATTTTTCCGGCTTGGGCCGCAACCGCAGCCGCGCTGCCTCGATTGACTGGTGAAGTTTGGCCTGCAAGGTCTCGCGGGAAGGCAGCACGGTCAGGTATTCAGCGACGTGGATGCCGCTCCTGTCCAGTTCGAGCAGTTCGATCTGCTCCTGTTTCTTGCCGGCGCACAAAATAATCCCAAGTGGCGGCAGGTCGTCAGGTTCCTGTTCGTGTTTCGCCAGCCAGCGTAGATACAGTTCCATCTGGCTCTTGTATTCAGCCTTGAATGAGCCAAGCTTCAGTTCGATTGCCACGAGCCGCTTGAGCTTGCGGTTGTAGAAAAGCAGATCGATGTAGAAATCATCGTTATCAATCTGCAGCCGCTTCTGGCGGGCCACGAATGTGAA
>NZ_JARESV010000197.1:0-518 GCF_046026985.1 Paraburkholderia sp. RL18-101-BIB-B | reverse complement strand
TTTGAACGCAGCACCCGCCGGACGAAGCGTTTTGCCGCGGCCTTGTCGCGCCGCTTTTGCACCAGCACGTCGAGTTCCGCGCTGGCGCGACAGCGAGAGTGGATTGCCGGCCAGATAGCCGGCCTGCACCAGCCACGCGAACATCACATTGAGAATCACCATCGCCTGGCGCTGGCTGGTGGCGGAAAGCGATCCGTAGAACGGCCGCCAGCGCGGATCGCCACGTGGGTGCTTGCGTCCGCCACTGGCGGTCCAGCGCGCGCTGGGCTGCGGATCGGCGAGGAAGTGCTGATAGACGAGGAGGTCTTCGTGGGTCAGCGACGACAGCGGCTTGCCCATCTGGAGGACGGACCACAGCAGCAGACGTTCGGCTTCCTTGCGGTAGTTGTCGAAGGTTGTCTTTGTATCGACAAAGCGGGCCAGCCATGCACGGATCGCGTCGAGATCATTACGGGCGGCGATCTGCGCGGTGCCATTTCTGGAGCGATTGTTGCCCTCGCTGCCGTCCAGTTCAGACG
>NZ_JARESV010000196.1:0-519 GCF_046026985.1 Paraburkholderia sp. RL18-101-BIB-B | reverse complement strand
ATGATGAACGCCTGCGCGAGCCCATCCGGCGACGGCTGAACCGCGTACTGGATGTTCATGCCCCACTGGCTGCCGTCGCCCAGCATCGCTTCGAAGCGCGGCGTGTCCTGCGGCGTCGAAATGATCAGCACGTCGCGAATGCCCGCCACCATCAGCGTGGAGAGCGGATAGTAGATCATCGGCTTGTCGTACACGGGCAGCAACTGCTTGGAGACCACATGCGTGATCGGATACAGGCGTGTGCCCGAGCCGCCCGCGAGAATAATGCCTTTGCGCGCCATTGCCGTGCCTTTACGCGCGCTGCGCGTAATTGGTCTCAACCCACTTGCGATAGTCGCCGGAGGCGACTTCGTCCGACCACTCCTGATTGTCCAGATACCACTGCACCGTTTTCGCGAGGCCCGTTTCGAATGTTTCCGCAGGCTTCCAGCCGAGTTCGCGTTCGAGCTTGCGCGCGTCGATCGCATAACGGCGGTCGTGGCCCGGACGATCCTTCACATAGCTGATCTGATCGCGGTA
>NZ_JARESV010000195.1:0-536 GCF_046026985.1 Paraburkholderia sp. RL18-101-BIB-B | reverse complement strand
ATCGCATCGAGCACGTCGACCCTGCCCATGAGCAGCATCCAGGTGGGCGCCGTGCTGCATCCCGAGCGCTGCGTCGTCGGCCATCCGTTCAATCCGCCGCACCTGATTCCGCTGGTCGAGATCGTCGGCGGGACCAAGACCTCGGAAGAGACGATCCAGCGCGCCATGGAGTTCTATACGTCGATCGGGAAACAGGCGGTGCGCCTGAACAAGGAATTGCGAGGCCACGTCGCCAACCGTCTGCAGTTCGCGGTGGCGCGTGAGGTCTATTACCTGGTGTCCGAGGGTGTGCTGAGTGCCGCCGACGTCGACACCGCCCTCTCCTGGGGGCCGGGCCTGCGCTGGGGCTTGATGGGCAACATGATGCTCAATCACCTCGGCGGCGGCCCGGGCGGCATCGAGCACTTCTTCCATCAGTTCGCCGGCCCGATGACGGCTGGGTGGAAGGAACTGGGCTCGCCGGAGCTGACGCCGGAAGTGCAGAAGAAGCTGATCGACGGCGTTCATGCCGAGGTCGGATCGCGGTCCATCGAGGA
>NZ_JARESV010000194.1:0-542 GCF_046026985.1 Paraburkholderia sp. RL18-101-BIB-B | reverse complement strand
AACAGGTCCTGTTCAAGTTTGGTCACTTGGCCAGCATTGAAACGGTCGATGAGTGCTTTGATTTCGCGCTCGGCGTCAGTCTGCGGCTCGGCAAAAGAGTCTTCAATCGCCTTCGGTATCTTAGCCTTGCTAACGCCTTCCGCGCGCTCAAAAAACAAGCGCGCGAACTCGTCGATGTCCATCACGGCGCCGAATGTGCGCACGAATTTCCGATAGTCAGCCTGTATTTGAGCCGAGTAGCACATAAATGCCTCCGTTCCTGTTGTGGAGGAGTAGGTTGCCAGCGTGCAGCCGTCCTCTCATTGCAGATTTTTGAACAGCTGCCCGCGCAAGGTTGATGCTATCTGCTCAAGGATATCGGGCAAGAGGACTTGTGCGTCAAGCGGTCCTACGACGGAGTACCCCGAGCCTGCATCGCCGTCGATGATGACGACTGCAGCGCAACGCGCACCCGTCGTCTGCCTAACGTAAGCGCAGGCTTCATCGAACTGACCCGCTGCTTCACCGCCCGCCACAACCCTAGCGCCCGCATTGTCTGTCAT
>NZ_JARESV010000193.1:0-546 GCF_046026985.1 Paraburkholderia sp. RL18-101-BIB-B | reverse complement strand
CTCACTTCCCGACGCCCTGGGAGCCGGTCTATGCGTCGTCCAAATGGGCCATTAACTGCTTTGTCCAGACGGTGCGGCGCCAGGTTTTCAAACATGGAATACGCGTTGGCTCCGTCTCGCCCGGACCGGTCGCTAGCGCACTGCTCGCTGACTGGCCGGAGGAAAAACTCAAGGAAGCTAAAGAGTCGGGGAGTCTGCTTGAGCCCAGCGAGGTTGCGGAGGTCATTATGTTCATGCTGACGCGGCAACGTGGTATGACCATCCGTGACGTGGTCCTGATGCCAACCAACTTCGACCTCTAGGCGATATGGGCAAGACGTATCTTGAGTTCAATTAATGTTTCTTGGCATTGACCTCGGCACGACGGAATTGAAGGTCCTCCTGCTGGCCGACGATGGACATGTCGTCGGGACCGCTCGCCATCCGCTGGAAATATCGAGGCCGAGGCACCGATGGTCAGAACAGGACCCAGAGGATTGGTGGCGAGCTACGCGCATTGCGTTAGCGACGCTGCGTAAGAACTATCCCGACGCGTTTGCACGCATA
>NZ_JARESV010000192.1:0-548 GCF_046026985.1 Paraburkholderia sp. RL18-101-BIB-B | reverse complement strand
GCCATCGTCGACGCCGTGCCCATCGTCATGCAGTGACCGCGCGAGCGGTTCATGCACGACTCGGCTTCGGTGAATTCTTCCTGCGTCATCGTGCCGGCGCGCACTTCCTCGGACATCTGCCAGACACCCGTGCCGGAGCCGATGTTCTTGCCGCGAAACCGGCCATTGAGCATCGGTCCGCCGGACACGGCCAGCGCCGGCAGATTGCACGACGCCGCGCCCATCAGCAGCGCGGGCGTGGTCTTGTCGCAACCCACAAGCAGAATCACGCCGTCCATCGGATTGCCGCGAATCGACTCTTCGACATCCATCGAGGCCAGATTGCGAAACAGCATCGCGGTAGGCCGCAGATTGGATTCGCCAAGTGACATCACCGGAAACTCGAGCGGCAAGCCTCCCGCTTCATGCACGCCTTTCTTCACGTACTCCGCCAACTCGCGAAAATGCGCGTTACATGGCGTGAGTTCCGACCACGTATTGCAGATGCCGATCACCGGACGTCCGTCGAACTCATCGTGCGGAATACCCTGGTTTTTCATCCACGAGCG
>NZ_JARESV010000191.1:0-550 GCF_046026985.1 Paraburkholderia sp. RL18-101-BIB-B | reverse complement strand
CGAAATCCTCGTTACGCACCTGATGGAAGGAATCGGCATCGCACTCGACCTTCCCGGTAATCGGATGTTCGTCACAGACCTGGGCGGCTCCGTCTATTCCGCCGATCTCGATGGAAAGAACCAGCGCAACTTCCTCTTCGCCCAAGGCAACCTCACCGGCATCGCCTATGCCGAAGTCTGACCCACGCATTGGAGACATGACATGACTGATACCAAGAGCCAGCCCATTCGCCGCATCGCCATCATCGGCACCGGCGTGATCGGTGCCAGCTGGACCGCGCTGTTTCTCGCCAAGGGGCTGAAGGTCGTTGCGACGGACATCGCCCCGAATGCCGAAGCCCAGCTCAGGGCATTCGTGGAGGCTGCCTGGCCGGCGCTCACGAGATTGGGCCTGGCGCCCGGAGCGTCGCAAGCGAACCTGACGTTCACGCCCGTGCTTGCACAAGCACTCACGGATGTGGATCTGGTCCAGGAAAACGGCCCCGAGCGGCTCGAATTCAAGCAGGATCTTTATCGGCAACTCGATGAGCTGCTGCCCCCCCACGTGATC
>NZ_JARESV010000190.1:0-551 GCF_046026985.1 Paraburkholderia sp. RL18-101-BIB-B | reverse complement strand
TGAAATCCTCGTTACGCATCTGATGGAGGGAATTGGCATCGCACTCGACATTCCCGGAAATCGGATGTTCGTCACGGACCTGGGCGGCTCGGTCTACTCCGCCGATCTCGATGGAAAAAACCCGCGCAACTTCCTTTTCGCCCAAGGCAACCTCACCGGCATCGCCTATGCCGAAGTCTGACCCACGCAATTGGAGAAATGACATGACTGATACCAAGAGCCAGCCCATTCGCCGCATCGCCATCATCGGCACCGGCGTGATCGGTGCCAGCTGGACCGCGCTGTTTCTCGCCAAGGGGCTGCAGGTCGTCGCGACGGACATCGCCCCGAATGCCGAAGCCCAGCTCAGGGCGTTCGTGGAGGCTGCCTGGCCGGCGCTCACGAGATTGGGCCTTGCACCCGGAGCGTCGCAAGCGAACCTGACGTTCACGCCCGTGCTTGCACAAGCACTCACGGATGTCGACCTGGTCCAGGAAAACGGCCCCGAGCGGCTCGAATTCAAGCAGGATCTCTATCGGCAACTCGATGAGCTGCTGCCTCCCCACGTGATG
>NZ_JARESV010000019.1:0-154573 GCF_046026985.1 Paraburkholderia sp. RL18-101-BIB-B | reverse complement strand
ACACCGCTAGTTCTTAAGCGGGTCCCCCGCACAGTCGCGGTAGTGGTGCATCTGGAATCCGTGTTCTCGCACATTACCCGTCAGTGACAAAGCGCTCATTCTTCCGGCGGCGCTCCGCGCGCCGTCGCGGTAGTTCATCCAACGGCGGTTGTCTCGCGGGTCGATACTTCTCAAAACGCTGCCCGTCTTTCGCGCCAGCAACACTCGTCGAATCGCTACCCGTCTCTCGCGCCACAGGCACTCGTCGAATCACGGCTGTCTCTTGCGCCGGTGGCACTTCTCAAACCACCGGCCGTCTCGCCAGCGGCACGTCTGAAACCACGGGCCTTCCCTTGCGCCCGTAGCGCTTCTTTAACCACGGCCATTTCGGCGCCTCGCCGAGGCGAAGCCGACGGCTCCCGCAGCGCACAAACGAATCCGCTGGTTTCATGCGGACCGTTCCGGCGAGCACGCAGTGCGAGGCGGGAAGCATGACTGCCTTGTCACGCACGTCGAATGTGCGAGGGCACGGATTCCAGATGCACCACTGCCTCCTCCGAGCCAGGGGAGCCGCTTATAAGCTGGCGGTGTGAAGCGGCTTTCTTTGCCTACTTTCTTTGCCGCGGCAAAGAAAGTAGGTGCCGCCCCGCACAGGGGCAACGCCAACAGACCACCATGAACTCAAGGAAAGGCCAACACCCCCAAAGCGCCCCGCGCAAAAAAAACCCCTCATAGCGCCCCAGCCCAATTTGTGCTTTACTTTTCAGCAGCCGTATAAAGAAAGAAAAACCCCGCAGCACCCGCATCGGACCCCACGAAACAGGCAACAGAAGAAAGACCAAGCAAAAAGGTCCGGTCTCACCCCATAAGGAGACAACTTCATGGCGATCAGCATCAGTCTGACGGTGAACGGCGCGCCCATCAGCGCCTCAATCGACCCTGGCACTCTGCTTGTCCAGTTCCTTCGAGATCAACTGCGCCTCACCGGCACACACGTCGGCTGCGACACAGCCCAATGCGGCGCATGCACGGTCCACCTGAACGGACGCGCGATCAAATCCTGCAACATCCTCGCGGTGCAAGCGGAAGGCGCGGACATCACCACCATCGAAGGGCTCGCGAAAGACGGCGCATTACATCCCATGCAGACGGCCTTCAAACACTGCCACGGCCTGCAATGCGGCTTCTGCACCCCCGGCATGGTGATGAGCGCGGTCTCGCTGGTCCAGCGCCAACCGGATCTCACCGGCGAAGACGTGCGCGCCCAACTCGACGGCAACCTGTGCCGCTGTACGGGCTATCACAACATCGTCAAAGCAGTGCTCGAAGGCGCCGAAGGCATGAAGTCCGCCGGCACGGCCAACGCCGCCACGAATGCCAACGCACCGGCCACCGCCTGAGGAGCCGACGATGAACGCACCCGACACTCACCTGATTGGCGCTTCCGTCGAACGCAAGGAAGACTATCGGTTCCTGACCGGCAACGGCCAGTACACGGACGACATCGTCCTGCCCCAGCAAACCTACGCGGTGTTCCTGCGCTCGCCCCACGCGCACGCGAAGATCAACAGCATCGACACCGCCGCGGCCAAACAGTCGCCCGGCGTGGTCGCGATCTTCACCGGCGCGGACATGGCCGCTGACAACGTCGGCGGCCTGCCCTGCGGCTGGCTGATTCACAGCACCGACGGCAAGCCGATGAACGAGCCGCCGCATCCGATCATCGCGCATACGAAAGTGCGTCACGTCGGCGATCAGGTCGCGCTCGTCATCGCCGATTCGATCAAGGCCGCCAAGGACGCCGCCGAATTGATCGAAGTCGATTACGACGTGCTGCCGGCCGTGGTCGACACCGCGCATGCAGCCGACGCCGGCCAGCCCGCCGTGCACGACGAAGTGCCGGACAACATCTGCTACAACTGGGGCCACGGCGACAAAGCCGCCACCGACGCCGCCTTCGCCAAAGCCGCGCACGTCACCACGCTCGACATCGTCAATAACCGCCTGATCCCGAACGCAATCGAACCGCGCGCGGTCAACGCGAGCTACTCCGTGCAGGACGAGAGCTACACGCTCTACGTCGCGAATCAGAATCCGCACGTGGAGCGCCTGCTGATGGCCGCGTTCGTGCTGTCGCTGCCGGAATCGAAACTGCGCGTGATCGCGCCGGACGTCGGCGGCGGCTTCGGATCGAAGATCTTCCTATATGCGGAAGACGTCGCGCTGACCTGGGCGTCGAAGAAAATCCGCCGTCCGGTCAAGTGGACGGCCGAGCGCTCGGAAGCGTTCGTCTCGGACGCGCACGGCCGCGATCACGTGACCAAGGCCGAACTGGCCATGGACGCGGACGGCAAGTTCCTCGGCATGCGCATCCACACGACCGCCAACATGGGCGCGTATCTGTCCACGTTCGCGTCGAGCGTGCCGACCATTCTGTATGCCACGCTGCTCGCCGGTCAGTACGCCACACCCGCGATCTATGCGGAAGTGAAAGCGGTCTTCACCAACACCGTTCCCGTCGATGCCTATCGCGGCGCGGGCCGCCCCGAAGCGACGTACGTGGTGGAGCGGCTGGTGGAAACCGCCGCGCGCGACATGAAGCTCGATCCGGCGGAGATTCGTCGCCGCAATTTCATCCGCGAGTTTCCGTACGCGACACCGGTCGGCCTCACCTACGACACCGGCGATTACGAGACCATCCTCGCCCGCTCGCTCGAACTCGCGGACGTCAAAGGCTTCGCGGCGCGCAAACAGGAATCCGAAAAGAACGGCAAACTGCGCGGCCTTGGCTACTCGTGCTACATCGAGGCGTGCGGTCTCGCGCCGTCGAATATCGCGGGTGCGTTGGGCGCGCGGGCCGGCCTGTTCGAAGTCGGCCAGATTCGCGTGCATCCCACCGGCTCGGTCACCGTGTTCACGGGCTCGCATAGTCACGGCCAGGGACACGAGACGACCTTTGCGCAAGTGGTGGCCGACAGGCTCGGCATCGCACTGGAAAGCGTCGAGATCGTCCACGGCGACACCGGCCGCATTCCATTCGGCATGGGCACGTATGGCTCGCGCTCGATCGCGGTCGGCGGCTCGGCGATCATGAAGGCGCTCGACAAGATCGAAACCAAGGCGAAAAAGATCGCCGCGCACCTGCTCGAAGCCGCGGCGGAAGACATCGAGTTCAAGGACGGCGTGTTCCGCGTCGCGGGCACCGATCGCACCAAAGCGTTCGCCGACATCTCGCTCGCCGCCTACGTGCCGCACAACTACCCGCTCGACGTGCTCGAACCGGGCCTCGAAGAAAGCGCGTTCTACGATCCGACCAACTTCACCTATCCTTCCGGCGCGTACATCTGCGAAATCGAAGTCGATCCGGAGACAGGCGTGTGCCGGATCCAGCAGTTCACCGCGGTCGACGATTTCGGCAACGTGATCAATCCGATGATCGTCGAAGGACAGGTGCATGGCGGGCTCGCGCAGGGCATCGGCCAGGCGATGCTGGAGCGCTGCGTGTACGACAACGAGAGCGGCCAGCTGCTGTCAGGCTCGTACATGGACTACGCGATGCCGCATGCGTCCGATTTGCCGAACTTCACTGTCGAAACCGTGAAGGGCACGCCGTGCACGCACAATCCGCTCGGCGTGAAAGGCTGCGGCGAAGCGGGCGCGATCGGCTCGCCGCCAGCGGTGATCAACGCAATCCTCGACGCGCTCGCGCCGCTCGGCGTGACCGACCTGCAAATGCCGGCGACGCCGCATCGCGTGTGGTCCGCGATTCACGCTGCCAAGCAACCCCATTGAGATCCTGAGCGGAGCATTCGACATGTATTCATTCGAGTATCAACGCGCGACGGACCCCAAAGCGGCCGCCGCCATTCTCACCGCCGACAGCGACGCCAAGTTTCTGGCCGGCGGCCAAAGCCTCTTGCCCACCATGCGGTTGCGGCTCGCCCAGCCGTCGCAACTGATCGACGTGACGCGCATTCCCGCGCTCAAGGCGATCACCGTCGACGCAAAAACGGTGACGATCGGCGCCGCCGTGTGCCATGCCGACGTGGCGGATCACGCGGAACTGCGGCGCGTCTCGCCGGGGCTCGCGGATCTCGCCGCGCACATCGGCGATCGTCAGGTACGAGCGCTCGGCACGATAGGCGGCTCGCTCGCCAACAACGACCCGGCCGCGTGTTATCCGGCGGCGGCCGTGGGGTTGGACGCGACCATCGTCACGGATCGGCGGCGCATCGCGTCGAGCGACTTCTTCGTCGGCATGTATGAGACGGCGTTGGCGCCCGATGAGCTAATCGTCGCCGTGGAGTTTCCCGTGCCCGAGCGCGCGGCCTACGAGAAATTCCGCAATCCCGCTTCGCACTTTGCGTTGGTCGGCGTGTTCGTCGCGAAGTTCGCGGGCGGTGTGCGCGTCGCGGTGACGGGCGCGGCGTCGTCGGTGTTTCGTGTGCCGGAACTGGAAAGCGCGCTGTCGGCGAACTTCACGCCCGAGGCAGCACGTGGGGTGACGGTGTCGGCTGCCGACCTGAACACCGACATGCACGCGAGCGCCGAATACCGCGCGCACCTGATTCCGGTGCTGGCCGCGCGCGCGGTGACGAAGGCGAACACTTAGCTTTTCCTTGCCGTTCGTGGCTGGTGTGCCTTGTGCCTCGGCACAGGACACACCAGCCGCATTTGCTCATGTGCGTTAAGGCCGCTTTGCTTCATTGGCGTCGCTCCATTGCGCAGATTCAGGAACACCATGCAGCCCGCTTCAATCGACGACACCCTCGCTCAACTCGCCGCCCAAAGCTATTTCGCCAGCCGCGAGCTGGCGACCGCGCTGTATCTCGCGCTGCGCATGGAGCGGCCGTTGTTCGTCGAAGGCGAGCCTGGCGTCGGCAAGACGGAACTCGCCAAGGCCGCAGCGGGCATGCTCGGCACCTCGATGTTGCGCCTGCAATGCTATGAAGGTCTCGACACGGCCAGCGCGCTTTACGAATGGGACTATCCGCGGCAGATCATGGCGCTGCGGCTTGCCGAAGCCGCGGGCGAACGTCCCGATAACGACACCTTGTATCGCGGCGAATTCCTGCTGAAGCGTCCGTTGCTGCAAGCGCTGATGCCGGACGAAAATCATCCGGGCGCGCGGCGCGTGTTGCTGATCGACGAGATCGACCGCGCCGATGAACCGTTCGAAGCCTTTCTGCTGGAACTGCTTTCGGACTTCCAGGTATCGATTCCCGAATATGGCACGGTCCGCGCCGTGCAACCGCCGCTCGTCGTGATGACCTCGAACCGGACGCGCGAAGTGCACGACGCCTTGAAGCGCCGGTGCCTGTATCAATGGATCGGCTATCCGGAGCGCGATCGCGAGTTGGAGATCGTCGCCGCTCGCGCACCGCAAACGTCAGCGGAATTGCAGCGGCGTGCGGTCGATTTCGTGCACCGGCTGCGCGGCATGGATCTGTTCAAGGCGCCCGGCATAGCCGAGACGATCGATTGGTGCCGCGCGTTGGAGGCGTTGTCGGTGACGGAGCTCGATCCGCAATCGGTGCACAACACGCTTGGCGTGCTGCTCAAGTATCAGGACGATCTGGCGCGCATCGATGCCGCGCAAATCGCCCAGTGTCTCGCCGCGCCCGGATAGCCAGCATGACGAATTCAATCGACACGGGCAACGGCGACGCTTCAGGCCATCGCATTGTGCTGTCCGGCAGCGCGTCCGGCGAGGCTGCCTCACCGCTCGACGACACGCCCACGCTCGCCCGCAACGTCGTCCATTTTGTGCGCGTGCTACGCGGCGCCGGTTTGCCGATGTCGCCCGCGCAAGCCGTCGATGCGCTCGCCGCGCTGCACTGGATCGATCTGGGCCGCCGCGACGACGTGCGCGCCGCCCTCGCCGCGTCGCTGGTGTCGGCGCCCGACGAGCGCGATCTGTTCAACGCCGCGTTCGATTTGTTCTGGCGCGATCCCGATTGGGAAGGCAAGCTGCGCGCGCTGCTTCTGCCGAAAGTCCGCGACGGCCTGCCGCCACCCAAACGCAACAACCGTCTCGCCGATGCACTGGCCGTGCGCGCGCCGAAATCACCGCATGGCAAAACGCCACAGGAAACCGAGCAACACGAACTGCATGCGCACGTCACCTTCAGTGCGGAAGAGCGGTTACATCATCGCGATTTCGACACCCTTTCCGCCGATGAATGGCGCACCCTGCGTCATCTGATTCGCGGCCAGCGTCTGCCGCTCGCCACCGAACCAACGCGTCGTCTGAAAGCCGCGTCGCACGGCACGCATGCGGACTTGCGCGCGAGCGCCCGGCACGCGGTGCGCGCGGGCGGCGACTGGACGGTGTGGAAGTATCGCGCGGTGGTCGAACGCAAGCCGCCGCTGGTATTGCTGCTCGACATCTCCGGTTCGATGAGCAGCTATTCGCGCGCGGTGCTGTATTTCTGCCACGCGCTGTTGCAATCGCGTGAACGCTTGCAAGTGTTTCTGTTCGGCACGCGGCTCACCAACGCGACGCGCGCGCTGCGCGAGCGCGATCCCGATGTGGCGATCGCGACGCTCACCGAGCAGGTGGTGGACTGGTCGGGCGGCACGCGGATCGGCGCCGCGCTCGCCGAATTCAACCGCCGGTGGGCGCGGCGCGTGCTGACCGGGCGGGCCACGGTGCTGCTCGTCACCGACGGCCTCGATCACGAGGCGATCGATGTGCTCGATACCGAGATGGCCCGCCTGCACCGCTTCGCACACCGCATCATCTGGCTCAACCCGCTGCTGCGTTTCAGCGGCTTTTCTCCGAAAGCGCGCGGCGTGCAGGCGATCCTGCCGTATGTCGACGCGCATCGTCCAGTTCATAATCTAGACAGCCTGACGGCGTTCGGCCGCGACCTCGCGCAACTTACGCGCGCGCCTCGTCGCAGTGCCGGCGTCACAGGTACCGCAGGAGCGACATCATGGAATTGACTGAAACCCATACGCTGCCCGTTTCGCAGCAGCGCACATGGGACGCGCTGAACGACACTGAGGTTTTGCGCGCCTGCATTCCGGGCTGCGAAAGCATCGACCCGGACGGCGAAAACGCCTACGTGGTGGCGCTGAGCGCCGCAGTCGGCCCGGTCAAGGCGCGCTTCAAGGGCCGCATGCAACTCACCGACATCGACGCGCCGAACTCGTACAGCATCGTATTCGAAGGCCAGGGCGGCGCCGCGGGTTTCGCCAAAGGCAACGCGCACGTCTCGCTCGAAGCCGACGGAGAGGCCGCCACGAAGCTCAGCTACACGGCGAGCGCACAGGTCGGCGGCAAGCTCGCGCAGATCGGCTCGCGGCTCGTCGACGGCGCGGCGCGTAAAATCGCAGGCGAATTCTTCAAGCGCTTCGGCGCCCAGGTAGGCGGCGACAGCGAGGGCGCGGCGGCCCCGGACGCCGGTGAGAATGCAGCCGACGACGCGGTGCCGCACAATACAGCATCGAATGAGGCCGCGGACGGCGAGTCCGGCGGCGACGCAACGAAAAGGAAGAAATCATGGACAGCGTGGATCTCGAAGTCCTGAAGTCCAGCGCACGCTGGCTGGAAGAAGGACATCGCGCGCTACTGGTGACGGTGGTGAAGACGTGGGGCTCGTCGCCGCGTCCCGAGGGCGCGATGCTCGCGGTGCGCGACGATGGACTCGTGGTGGGCTCGGTATCGGGCGGCTGCATCGAAGACGATCTGATCGACCGCGTGCGGCAACGCGGTATCGAGCAAACACGGCCGGAAGCGGTCAAGTACGGCATCACGGCGGAGGAAGCGCATCGCTTCGGGCTGCCGTGCGGCGGCACGATCCAGTTGGTGCTCGAACCGCTGACGCCGCAAAGCGGCATTGCCGAACTGTGCAACGCGGTGGAGAACGGACGCCTCGTGGCTCGCGAAGTGAATATGTCGACGGGCGCGACGCAGCTCGAAGACGCGCAGGCAACCGACGGCGTGCATTTCGACGGCGAACGTCTGCTGACGATTCATGGTCCGCGTTACCGCATGCTGGTGATCGGCGCGGGGCAGTTGTCGCGCTATCTGTGCCATATCGCGGTGGGGCTCGATTATCAGGTCACCGTGTGCGATCCGCGCGAGGAGTACACCGAGGAATGGAATATTCCCGGCACGAAGATCGTGCGGACCATGCCCGACGACACCGTGATCGAGATGAAACTCGACGAGCGCTGCGCGGTGATCGCGCTGACGCACGACCCGAAGCTCGACGATCTCGCGCTGATGGAAGCGTTGAAGACGCCGGCGTTTTATGTCGGCGCGTTGGGTTCGCGAAGGAATAATCAGGCGCGGCGCGAACGTCTCAAGGAGTTCGATCTGAACGATACCGAGTTGGCCCGCTTGCATGGACCGGTCGGGATTTATATCGGCAGCCGCACGCCGCCTGAAATCGCGGTGTCGATTCTCGCCGAGGTGACGGCGGCCAAGAACGGCGTTTCGCTGCCGACCTTGCTTCAGGTCGAAGGCGCCAAGGCCGCGCGGGAGATCGCGGCTTCCGGCGGGACGGCTTGCAGCGTTTGAAGCGAATCTTGCCGGCGCACGGCGCTTTTCCTAACCGCCGCTGCGCACAATAGCGCAGCGCGGCTTACATCAAACCGCACACCACCGCGGCGATCACCGATCCGCCCACGAGCACAGCGCCCACCACGCGGCGCTTGTTCAACTCGGTCCACAACAGGACGCCGGTCAGCGAAAGCAGAATCATGCTGCCGGCGATCGTATCAATCAGCAACACCCAGCCGACGCTCAGGCCCACGCCTTTGTGCAGGTTGTTCATGGTCGCGAGAAACGAGTTGTGCGTGCGTTTCACCGCGACGAAACCGTTGCCCACCCAATACTCAGCCTGCACGTTCTGCGACGGCCCCGTGATGCCGACTTGCCAGAACTCCGGCTGCATCGTGCTGCGATCGCCCCACGCCACCGGATGCGCCGGCTCGCGCTTCATCCTGCCCGGCTTGCCGTCGATCTTCAATTCGCTCTTGAGCCACTTCGCCATGTCCATCGGCGAATGCAGCTGCTGTTGCGGCACGGGAATCTGCATTTCCTCGACCTGCGGCTCGCCCGACGACACCTTCAACGGACCGGCGCGGTGATTCAGCAGAAAACCGGTCGCGCCGAACATCAGGCCGAGCACCGCGCCCCACAGGCCGACCCATCCATGCACCTTGCGCAGCCACTTGATGAAGTTCGCGCGCCGCGAACGCCGACGCCGCGCCGCCTGCTCAGCGTCGTCCATCAGATGATGGCCGCGCTCCAGTTTATGGGCAACGTATTGCGTGCCGTGACCAGCGGCGGGTTTCATCTCGATCGAGTCAGGCGCGTTCAAATCCGGGCTCCAGGCGCAGCAAGTTGATCAATCGCGGGCACACGGCGACAAAGCGCGCGTTCACCCGCCATTGATCAAGGAAGGGTTCGAAACGGAGGTGCCGGACGACCCGGCTTGCGGTCCAGGCCATCCGGCTGAGAGGCTGGCTGGCAGTCACAGAGGAGGAGAATGTGACAGAGAGCTGGCGATGCCTTTCAAATGATAATGGCTATCATTACACAATTAAGCGGTTTGCTCAATCCGAACGCGCGGCAGCCGCTTGACATCTACGCGGCGCAAACCGACTCTAACTGACGATCCCGTCAACGTTATGTTCGGATACCAGCCTGCCATGCGCCTCTCTTTCCTGGTCTGTCTTGCCTCTTTCGGCTGGCTTGCCGGCATCCACGGTGCGGTGGCGGGCGTCCCGGCCAGACTGGACGATCCCTATACGAACGAAGGCGAGACCCAGACCTTCACCGTCAGCGCCGACGGCTCCTTCTCGAAGCTCGATTCGATGACGCTGCACGTGAACAACGAAGCCGGCGTCGCGCGGGTCGCGCAGCAATACGTCTGGTTCAACCGCAACATGGCGGACGTGCAGATTCTCGAGGCCTACACGACCACCGCCGACGGCGTGCGTCACGACGTGCAGCCCGAGCAGATCCGCGACGTCCAGGAAGCCCGTTCGTTCGACGCGCCGATGTTCCAGGACATCCAGGAAAAGGTGATCGTGTTCCCCGCCGTGGAGCCGGGCGCGCGCGTGCACCTCACCTATCGCAAGACGCAGAAGCAGCCGATCGTGCCGGGCGAATTCAGCGACTTCACGCCGCCCGATCTCGCGCCGACGCACAACTTCCGCCTGATCTACGATCTGCCCGCCGACAAGCCGCTTTATGCCGACGCGCGCGGCTTCACCGCTCTGCAACCCGTGACGCGCGACGGCCGCACGCGTTACGAATATCGCTACGACAAGGCTCATTTCAGTCGCCTCGAACGTGGTTCCGTCGCCTACGTGTCGTATGGCGACCGGTTGATGGTCTCGACCTTCCCCGACTACGCCGCGTTCGCCGCGACCTACCGCGAATCCGCAGCGGACCCGAGCGCGCACGACGCCGCCATCACGCGTCTTGCACACCAGCTCACCGCGCACGACCGCACGCCGCGCGACAAGGCCAAGACGCTGTACGACTGGGTGCGCCGCAATGTGCGCTACGTGGCGATCAATGTCGGACGCGGCGCGGTGGTGCCGCACAGCGCGAGCGCGGTGCTCGCGAACCGCTACGGCGATTGCAAGGATCACGTCGCGCTTTACGGCGCGCTGCTCGATGCGGCCGGCGTGCGCAACGAGCCGGCGTTGATCAGCAGCGGCACGATCTACACGCTGCCGAGCGTGCCGGGCTACGGCGTGATCAATCACATCATCACGTGGCTGCCGGATTTGCAGCAATACGCGGACTCGACCGCGTCGAACGTCGAATTCGGTTTTCTACCATCGTCCGATATGAACCGGCCGACCGTGCTCGTCGGCGAGGGTGTGCTCTCGCGCACGCCTGCCACAGCGTTCATGACGCGTAGCACCGATCTGTCGATCAAGGTCGAACCGGACGGCTCGGCGAGTTTCACGTATCGGCTGGAAGCGGTCGGCGCCTCGGCCGAACAGGCGCGCGCGATGTTGCGCACGCAGACGCCCGCGCAACGCGAGGAGTCGATTCAGGCCGAGTTGCGCAGCGCCAACCTGCGTGGCACCGCTATGCTCACCACCAACGACCTCAACGTCGCCGACGGCCCGCTCGTCATCAACATGAAAGGGACACTGGAAAGTCTCGTGGTGCCGGGCGCGGCGGCCTCGATTCCGGCGTTGACGAGTCTGGCCGGCGGCTTCGAAGCGGATACGCGTTACTGGCTCGGCGAGCGCCAGCGCACGCAGCCGTTCGTCTGCCACAACCTGGCGTTGCACGAACGCGCGCGTATCGAGTTGCCCGCCAATTTCCGCGTGCTCGACATGCCGGAGGCGAAACGAACCCAGGATCGCTTCGTCGATTTCCAGTCGCAGTACGCGTTCGATCCGCTCGGCAACGTCGTCACGATGACGCGCGACGGCGCCACGCATTTCGATAGCGACGTCTGCACGCCCGACGACTTCGCGCAGATGCGTCCCGCGATCGAAGCAATCGGGCGCGACGTCCGTGCGGAAGTGATCGTCAGATCGACGCTAGTGGAGTCGTCGAGCGTTGCTTCGCAGGCGCCGTGAGCGCTCGCGTCAGATAAGAGTGCATGCCTTCATCAACCGGGATGCACTCAAACGGGCCAGAGCGGCCCTTCCTGCATCGCGCCAAGCTGCTCGCGCAATTCGAGGATGCGATCCTCCCAGTAACGCTGCGTGTTGAACCACGGAAACGCCGCGGGGAAGGCCGGATCGTCCCAGCGGCGCGCAAGCCACGCCTGATAGTGAATCAACCGCAGCGTGCGCAGCGCTTCGACCAGATAGAGTTCGCGCGGCTCGAAGTCGCAGAAGTCTTCGTAGCCGGCGAGCAGATCCGCCAACGCGCGCGACGCTTCGACACGTTCGCCCGGCAGCAGCAGCCACAAATCCTGCACGGCCGGTCCCATGCGGCTGTCGTCGAAGTCGACGAAATGCGGCCCCGCGTCGGTCCACAACACATTGCTCGGATGGCAGTCGCCATGCATGCGCAGCATACGGATGTCGCCGGCCCGTTCGAACGCACGCTCCACGCCTTCGAGCGCGAGGTTCACCACGGTTTCCCACGCGGTGCGCAAGTCGTCCGGCACGAAACGATGCGCGAGCAGAAAATCGCGCGGCTCGTAGCCGAAGGTGTGGATGTCGAGCGTGGGACGTTCGGCGTAGTTCTGCGTCTGGCCAACCGCATGAATTCGGCCGATGAACCGCCCGAGCCATTCGAGCGTGTCGCGCCGGTCGAGATCCGGCGCGCGGCCGCCGCGACGTTCGAAGATGGAAAAGCGGAAGCCATCGAAGGTATGCAGCGTGCGGCCATCGAGCTCGCGCGCAGGCACCGCCGGAATCTCGCGCGCGGCGAGATCGGCAACGAAAGCATGTTCTTCAAGGATGGCGGCGTCGCTCCAGCGCTCAGGACGGTAGAACTTCGCGACCACGGGCGGGCCGTCTTCCACGCCCACCTGGTACACGCGGTTCTCGTAGCTGTTGAGCGGCAGCATGCGGCCGTCGGTGCGCACGCCGACTGTGCTGAGCGCGCTGTCGAGCGCGTCGAGCACGATTTCCGGCTTGAGCCGGGCGAAAGGCACAGCGCTGTTTGCGCTGTCCTGTGGATCGAGGATGTCGTCGTTCATGCCCGCATTGTGCGCCGCGCCGCCGTCAAAGACGAGGGCGAAGGCTCACAACGCGGAACCACCCGCGGCTTACAACTTGCACACGGCTTGTACTCAAACTGCCTTCAATGCATCTGCGCGCTTGACGGTCGCACTTGCTCGCCCGTATCGATCAGGTCTTCAAGGAAAAAGGGTTCAGTATTCAGGTGCGGCGATGCGCCGGGCTCCCCGGCATACCACGCCACCATGGCCATGTCGCCGAGAATGCGCATGACGATCCCGCGCGCGCCTTGCGGCACGGCGATATGCACCGATCGGACAATGGAACCGATTTGCATGATGTTTCCCCGTTTCTCCCATAGCCGGCTTTATGATTTCACGCCGGTCAAGGTGATGATAAAAGCGTCGCTCCGCCGATAACGTTGCGTACGCACCCAATCTGCTGCGCGTGATACGCGTGAGAGGTTCGAGTCATTGTTCCCGTTTTGCGGGGCCGAGGAAAGCGCGAACTCAAGGCTCTTTACCCCTTGTTTCGCCCTATTCCCATTACGGCGCGCTGGACCGATGATTCGGGGCGTAACGCGTCGCAACGAGACCATCATAAACCCTGCTGGGGTGAGATATCAAAAACGTGCACCAACTAGACCATTTGCTCGATCCGACCGCCGCGCCGGCCTGCCCGCACCGCTGCGGCGCGCGTCCCGCCCGCCGCGTCCGCCATGTAGATGGCGCCGCACTGCGCGGCTTTGAGCGGCAGAACTAGTCATGTGGATCGTTCGTCTCGCGCTGCGGCGCCCGTATACGTTCGTCGTCCTGGCCCTGCTATTGCTGATCGTCGGACCTTTGACGATCCTGCGCACGCCCACCGACATCTTCCCGAATATCGACATTCCAGTGCTCTCGGTGATCTGGTCGTATAACGGCCTGCCCGCCGACGAGATGGAAAAACGCATCGTGCTCAACTACGAGCGCGGGCTCTCGACTGCGGTCAACGATATCGAGCACACCGAGTCGACCTCGCTGAACGGCATCGCGGTGGTCAAGATTTTTTTCCAGCCGCACGCCAATATCGATGAAGCGCTCGCCGAGGTCACCGCGCTGTCACAAACGCAATTGCGCTCGCTGCCGCCCGGCATCACGCCGCCGAATATCCTGCGCTACAACGCCTCGACGGTGCCGATCCTGCGGCTCGCGCTGTCGTCCGCCTCGCTCACCGAGCAGGAGCTATTCGACTTCGGCAACAACTTCCTGAAGACGCAGCTCGCCACCGTGCCCGGCGCGTCCGCGCCGCTGCCGTACGGCGGCAAGCAGCGGCAGATCATGGTCGATATCGATTCGCGCAAACTGCAGGAGCGCAATCTTTCGCCGATGGACGTGGTCAATGCGGTCACCGCACAAAATCTGATCCTACCCTCGGGTACCGCGAAAATCGGCTCGACCGAATACTCGGTGCAAATGAACGGCAGTCCGGATTCGCTGGCAGGCCTGAACAATATTCCGATCAAATCCACCGCCAACGGCACCGTCTATATCCGCGACGTCGCTCATGTGCGCGACGGTTTCCAGCCGCAGACCAATATCGTGCGCGTGAATGGCCAGCGCGCGGCGCTCCTCACCATCAACAAGAGCGGCAACACATCCACGCTCGAAATCGTCGACCGCATCAAGAAGATGATGCCGACGCTGCGCAATCTCGTGCCTGCCTCGCTGAATATCGACCCCGTCGCCGACCAGTCGCTGTTCGTGCGTGCTTCCGTGCAAGGCGTGCTGCGCGAGGCGCTGATCGCGGCATGCCTGACCGGTCTGATGATTCTGCTGTTTCTCGGCAACTGGCGCGCCACGCTGATCATCGCCGTGTCGATTCCGCTGTCGATGATCACGTCGATCATCGCGCTCTCCCTGCTCGGCGAAACCATCAACATCATGACGCTCGGCGGGCTCGCGCTCGCGGTCGGCATTCTGGTGGACGACGCGACCGTGGCGATCGAAAACATCAGCCATCAACTCGAACAAGGCAAGACGCTCGAGCAGGCGATTCTCGACGGCGCGCATCAGATTGCCATTCCGACGCTGGTGTCGACCTTGTCCATCTGCATCGTCTTCGTGCCGATGTTTCTGCTGACGGGCGTCGCGCACTATCTGTTCATCCCGCTCGCCGAAGCGGTGGTGTTCGCGATGCTGGCGTCCTACTTCTTCTCGCGAACGCTCGTGCCGACGCTCGCAAAATACCTGCTGCGTTATCACCATAAGCCGGCGGATCTGCATCACGCGCCGGCGCAAACGCGCAATCCGTTCATGCGCGTGCACTACGCATTCGAAGACGGCTTCTCGCGTTTGCGCTACCGCTATCGCGCGTTTCTCGAAGCGCGCGTCGCGCGGCCCGGTCTGTTCGTGACGCTGTTTCTGGTCTGCTGTGGCGCGTCGATGCTGCTGATGCCGTTTCTCGGCCGCGATTTTTTCCCAGCGGTCGACGCCGGCACGATCGCGCTGCATCTGCGCGCGAAAACCGGCATGCGAGTGGAGGAAACGGCGGTAGTGACCGATCGTGTGGATACGCGGATCCGTCAGTTGATACCGCCCGGTGAGCTGCATTCGATCATCGACAACATCGGCTTGCCGGTCTCGGGCATCAACCTCTCGTACAGCAACACTGGGACGATCGGCACCTCGGATGCGGACGTGCTGATCACGCTCAATCCCGATCACCATCCGAGCGCCGACTACGTGCGCACGCTGCGGCGCACGCTCACCGACGAATTCCCCGGTGTACAGTTCGCCTTCCTGCCCGCGGATATCGTCAGTCAAACGCTCAACTTCGGCATGCCGTCGCCGATCGACATTCAGATCGTCGGCCGTGACGTGGCCGGCAATCGCGTGTTCGCCGCGAACTTGCTGAACCGTCTGCGCACGGTGCCCGGTCTCGTCGATGCACGCATCCAGCAGCCCGCGGATTTGCCGCGCATCTTTATCGACGTGGATCGCACGCGTGCGCAGCAAGCCGGCTTCTCGCAACGCGACATCGCGAGCAATCTGCTGATCACGCTGTCCGGCAGCCAGCAAACCACGCCGACGTTCTGGCTCAATCCGCGCAACGGCGTGAGCTACAACGTGATCACGGAAGCGCCGCAATACACGATCGACTCGTTGCAATCGCTCGCCAACATTCCGCTGAACGCGAATGGCCGCAGCAATATTCTCGGCTCGCTCGCCAGCATGAGGCGCGAAGCGGGCAACGCGACGCTCACGCACTACAACGCGCAGACCACGATCGATATTTTCGGCACCGCCGACGGCCGCGATCTCGGGGGCGTGTCCGACGACATCCGCAAGATCATCGACGACGCCAAGGCCGATCTGCCCAAAAGCTCGACCATCGAAGTGCGCGGCCAGGTGCAGACCATGAACGATTCGTTCTCGGGCCTATTCGCGGGTCTCGTGTTCGCGATTCTGCTGGTGTATCTGCTGATCGTGGTGAATTTCCAGTCGTGGCTCGATCCGTTCATTATCATCACCGCACTGCCCGGCGCGCTCGCAGGCATCGTGTGGATGCTGTTTCTCACGCACACCACGCTGTCGATTCCCGCGCTCACAGGCGCGATCATGTGTATCGGCATCGCCACCGCCAACTCGATTCTCGTGATCAGCTTCGCACGCGAGCAGCTGCTCGAACACGGCGACGCCACGCGCGCGGCGATCGAAGCGGGCTTCACGCGTTTTCGTCCGGTGCTGATGACGGCGCTCGCGATGGTGATCGGCATGGTGCCGATGGCGATCGGTCTCGGCGAAGGCGGCGAGCAGAATGCACCGCTCGGGCGCGCGGTGATCGGCGGCCTGACGATCGGCACGCTGGCCACATTGATTTTCGTGCCGGTGGTGTTTTCGATGATCTACCGGCGACTCGCGGCACGTCGCTTGCGCGCGGCTGAACACGTGGTGGGCAAGCCGTGATGCAGAGCGCTTTGGTTATCGTGCCGGCAACAGCAGGCAGCACAAGAGGCAGCTTCGACTGCCCATGCATCTTGACAGGGGAAGTTTGATGGAAGGACAACGTCCAGACGGTTCCGGCACTGCGCGCGATCCGGCAAAGGCAAAGCGCGCACGCTGGATCGGCATTGCGGTTGCCGTAGCCGTCATCGCGCTGGCGGCACAAGGTATCTGGTCGCGCCACGATGCACACGCGGCGCTCGAACGCGATGCCGAGCATGCGAGCCAGACGAGCGTCGAAGTCGTGCGGCCGCAGAAGTCAACGGTCGGACTCGATCTCGTGCTGCCCGGCAATGTGCAGGCTTTTCTCGATACGCCGATCTACGCGCGCACCAACGGCTATCTGAAGAAGTGGTACGCCGACATCGGCGCGCACGTGAAAAACGGCCAGTTGCTCGCGGAGATCGATACGCCGGAAGTCGACGATCAACTGCGCGCCGCCCGTGCCGATCTCGCGAACGCCAACGCCAACTATGCGCTCGCGAAAAGCACCGCCGACCGCTGGACCGACATGCTGAAAAGCAAATCCGTCTCGAAGCAGGAAACCGACGAGAAGGTCGGCGACATGCTCGCCAAGAAAGCCACGCTCGACGCCACGCGTTTTAACGTGGCGCGGCTCGAGAAGACGCAGTCGTTCCAGAAGGTGTATGCGCCGTTCGACGGCATCGTGACGGCGCGCAATGTCGATGTCGGTGCGCTGATCGACGCGGGCAGTTCCGGCGGCCCAGCGAAGGAGCTGTTTCATGTCGCGCAGGCGGATCGGCTGCGCGTTTATGTGAATGTGCCGCAGGCTTACGCGCAGCAGGTTCGCGCGCAGCAGAACGCGTTTCTCACTCTGACCGAGACGCCGGCGAAACATTATCCGGGCACCGTAGCGCGCACCGCGGGCGCCGTCGATCCGCAACAACGCACGATGCTGGTCGAAGTCGATGTCGATAACCGCAATGGCGATTTGCTACCGGGCGCGTATGCGCAAGTGCACTTCGCGTTGGGCACGGGCGCGGCGCCGTTCACGTTACCGGGCAATGCGCTGCTGTTCCGTCCGGATGGTGTGAAAGTCGCGATCGTCGATGCGCAACACAAAGTGAAGCTCGTGCCGGTGTCGTTGGGAACGGACTTCGGCACGCGCGTGGCGATCGTGTCCGGCCTGCAAGGCGATGAGCAGGTGATCCTGAATCCACAGGACTCGATCGTCGATGGCGCACCGGTGCGGATCGTGGCGGCGAAAGCGGGTGAGGCAACGGCTGCTTCTGGCGCGGCGGCTGGTGGTGAAGGGGCAGCGGGCGCGTCTGGCGCAGCGGCAAGCGGTGAACGGGGAATGGGCGCGTCTGGCGCAGCGGCAAACGGCAAAGCGGCGGCGGGCGCATCCGCCGCGGTCGCGAGTGGTGGCGCGGCAGGGAGCGCGTCCGGCGCAGTGACGAGCGGTGACGGAGCGGCAGGTTCCTCCAGCGCGATAGCCTCAAGCTCCGAGACTGCGCACGTCGCCTCATTGCTGTTCGCGAGGACATCATCATGAACGCGCCGGCATCTCGTCGCCGTTTCGTCGCCCCACCGCTGCGACACGTCTCGCTGCGCGCGTCCGCTTTGGCGCTAGCAAGCGTATGCGCACTCACCGCATGCACCGTCGGCCCTGACTATGTGAAGCCGTCCGCCACCACCGCCGCAACCTACAAGGAACTCGACGGCACCGGCTGGAAACCCGCGCAACCCGCCGACACGCTCACACGCGGCGCGTGGTGGAGCATCTATGCAGACCCGTCGCTCGACGCGCTCGAACAACAGGTCGCGAGCGCGAACCAGAACGTGCAGGCCGCCGAAGCACGCTTTCGCGCCGCCCGCGCAACCGTGGCGCAATATCGCTCGAGCTTCTTCCCGGTCGTCACCGCGACCGGCGCCTATTCACGCGCGCGTTCGTCGGAAAACGTGCTGCACAAATCGACCGCCGGCCTCACGCTGAACGACTACCTCGTGCAAGCCGACGCGTCGTGGGAACCCGATCTGTGGGGCCGCGTGTCGCGCAGTGTCGAAGGCGCGAAAGCCGAAGCGCAGGCCAGCGCCGCCGATGCACAAGCCGTACTCCTGTCGATGCAGGCCGAACTCGCCACCGACTACTTCGAGCTGCGCGGGCTCGATCAGGAGCGCCAACTGCTCGACGACACGATCGAAGCCTACAAGCAAGCCCTTGATCTGACGCAGCACCGCTACGCCGGCGGCATCGCCACGGACGCCGATGTCGCGCAGGCGCAGACGCAACTGAAGACCACCCAGGCGCAAGCACTCGACCTCGGCGTGCAGCGCGCGCAACTCGAACACGCGATCGCGATACTGACCGGCCAGCCGCCTTCCACGTTTTCCCTGCCGGTTGCGCCGCTCGCTGCGGTGCCGGTCGTGGCGGCGGCGGGCGTGCCGTCCGCGTTGCTCGAACGCCGCCCAGACATCGCGGCGGCGGAACGGCACGTCGCCGATATGAATGCGCAGATCGGCGTGGCGACGGCGGCGTTTTTTCCGAACCTCATTTTGTCGGTGACGGGCGGCCTCGAAGCCACCAACTACAGTCAATGGTTGCTGGCGCCGAGCCGGCTGTGGTCGCTGGGGCCGACGCTGGCGGGCACGCTGCTCGACTTCGGCGGACGCGCTTCCGTGAAGGAACAGGCCCGCGCGCACTACGACGAAAGCGTCGCGCAATACCGGCAGACCGTGCTGAGCGCCTTCGGCCAGGTGGAGGACAATCTCGCCGCCTTGCGCGTGCTCGAACAGGAAGCGACCGCGCAGGACGATGCGGTGACCGCCGCGCAACGTGCGCTGGCAGTCGTATCGAATCGCTATAAGAACGGCGCGATCACGTATCTCGACGTGGTGGTCGCGCAAACCACTGCGCTCACCAACGAGCGCGACGCCGTGTCGATCGCGCGTCGGCGGATGGCCGCGAGCGTGGCGTTGATCAAGGCGCTGGGCGGTGGCTGGGACGCGTCCGCGCTGCCGACGGATGAGCAGATCGTGCATCCTTCCGCGCCCGCCAGCGATGCCGCGACGCGCGGGTAGTCATCGTTTTTCGATGCCGCGAAGAGGGCGCAGGACGTGCCGGCAGATCGCGTCGTCGTGGTGGTTAACCGCGCTCTGCACTGACTCGCGCGCTCTTTTCAGCGTATCCTTAACTCCTTTGTGTCCTTTGCATCCCTGAGGAGATTTTTTCGTGACCCCGCCGCCGGACTCCCACCGGACTGCTACTTCGACTGCTCCTGCTTCGACCGCTTCTTCGACCGCTTCCGCCGTGCCCGACATCCCATACCTCGAACGCGGCACACGCGCGTACTGGCGCGCCAGCATCGCGTTGCTGTTCGCCGGTTACGCGACGTTCTCGCTACTCTATTGCGTGCAGCCCTTGCTGCCGTCTTTTTCGACGGCGTTCAACGTGACGCCGGCACAAAGCAGCCTGTCACTCTCGTTGACCACGGCCGCGCTCGCGCTTGCGGTGTTCGTCGCCGGCTTCGTTTCGGAAGGCTGGAGCCGTCACAAGCTGATGACGCTGTCGCTCACCCTTTCCGCGCTGCTGACCATCGGTGTGTCGATCGCGCCGCAGTGGCACCAACTGCTCGTGCTGCGCACGCTCGAAGGTCTCGCGCTCGGCGGCGTGCCCGCCGTCGCGATGGCCTATCTCGCGGAAGAAGTGCATCCCGACGGGCTCGGCCTCGCGATGGGACTCTATGTCGGCGGCACGGCGATCGGCGGGATGGCCGGACGCGTGATCACCGGCGTCGTCGCGGATCTGTTTTCGTGGCGTGTCGCGATCGGCACGATCGGCGTGCTCGGCATTCTGTCGATGCTCGCGTTTCGCGCGCTGCTGCCACCGTCACGCCATTTCGTACCGCGGCGCGGACTCGGCTTTACGCATCACCGCACTGCCCTGCTCAAGCAATTCACGCGACCCGGACTGTCGCTGCTGTTTCTGCTCGGCTTCGTGCTGATGGGCAGCTTCGTCACGCTGTACAACTACATCGGCTACCGCTTGCTCGCGCCGCCTTATCAATTGAATCAGACGGAGATCGGCGCGATCTTCGTCGTGTATCTGACAGGCGTGGTCGCCTCGCCGTGGTCGGGGCGCATGGCCGATAACTTCGGCCGCGCTCGCGTGCTCACCGCCAGCTTGCTGTTGATGGTGCTCGGTCTCGCGCTCACCATGTTGCAGCCGTTGGCGGCGATCGCGGCCGGCATCGCGTGCGTGACGTTCGGCTTCTTCGCCGGACATTCGGTGGCGAGCAGTTGGGTCGGACGCCTCGCCAAGGATGCCAAAGGTCAGGCCGCCGCCCTGTATCTGCTCGCGTATTACATCGGGTCCAGCGTGGTCGGCTCGTATGGCGGTCACGTGTGGGCCGGTTTCGGATGGAACGGTGTCGCGGGACTGGTGGGCGTGCTGCTCATCATCGGACTGGTTGCAACGATGCGCTTGCGCGGACGTGAGCAACCTCGCATCTGATGCTCGCGCGACGACCCAACGCGCATTGAATGACGCTAAAACGTAAGGCCGACGTAAACGAACGCGACATTTTTTGCGTCGCATTTGCTGCGTCGCGGCAATCGCGGCGGCCCTTGCCGCACCGGGTTCAGCGGCTTGCGAATAGCCGCTGCAGCGCCGCAAAGCGCCGTCATATCGACTTCACTTGTCTCCTATACTCAAATCGAGCGTGGGCGGTGCATGACTCCATAAATCGAGCCGCCGCCTTCGCCGGAATACATATGGAGACAAGAATGACGACCTACTTCACGATCGGCGATTTCATCCTGGTCATTCCGATGGCGTTGGCCGGGGCTTTGTTTGTCGGTGCGCTTCCCTGCAAGACGGAATTCCGGCACAACGCGTTGCGCGTGCTTGGCGCGCTGATCGGCGTAGTGTTCGCGGTCGTGCTGGTCGAAGGTTTGCCGGCGCTCGTCTAAAAGAAAAAAGCCGCCCCGTGGGCGGCTTTTCTATTGCTGCGGCGTGAAGGACCAAGGCGCGGGGATCAGATCGCCTGATCCGTGGACGGCTTTTCCCACAGGTTGATGCCACCTTCGGTCGCGTAGCGGTCGATCTCGGCCAGTTCGTCCTTCGAGAACGCGAGATTCTTCAGTGCACCGACGTTCTCGCGCACCTGCTCCGCACGGCTTGCGCCGATCAGCACGGACGTCACGCGCGGATCGCGCAGCGCCCAGGCGAGCGCCATCTGCGCCAGGCTCTGGCCGCGACGTTGCGCGATGTCGTTGAGCTTGCGCACGTGTTCGATGTTTTGCGCGCTCAAATGCTCCTGCTTCAACGATCCACCGCCCGGCTTGTTGACGCGCGCGTCTTCCGGCACGCCGTTCAGGTATTTGCCGGTGAGCAGACCCTGAGCGAGCGGCGTGAACGCGATGGCGCCGGCACCGACCTTCTCGAGCGTATCCAGCAACTCGTGTTCGATCCAGCGATTGAGCATGTTGTACGCGGGCTGATGAATCAGCAGCGGCACCTTGTACCCGGCGAGCAGCTTCGCCATTTCGAGCGTTTTGGTTGCCGAGTACGACGAAATCCCGATGTACAGCGCCTTGCCCTGCTGCACGGCGCTCGCCAACGCGCCCGCGGTTTCTTCGAGCGGCGTATCGGCATCGAAACGATGCGAATAGAAAATATCGACGTAGTCGAGGCCCATGCGTTGCAGGCTCTGATCGAGACTCGCGAGCACGTATTTGCGCGAACCGCCGCCTTGACCGTACGGACCCGGCCACATGTCCCAACCGGCCTTCGACGAAATCAGCAGCTCATCGCGATACGGCTTGAAGTCGTCCTTGAAAAGCCGGCCGAAATTGGTTTCGGCGCTGCCGTACGGCGGCCCGTAGTTGTTGGCGAGGTCGAAGTGCGTGATACCCAGGTCGAAGGCCGTGCGCAAGATGTCGCGCTGCGTGGAGATCGGCGTGGTGTCGCCGAAGTTGTGCCACAGTCCGAGCGACAGCGCCGGCAGTTTGAGACCCGACTTGCCGCAGACGCGGTACTGCATATCCGAATAGCGTTCTGAAGCTGCTTCGTAAGCCATTGCTAGTGTCCTTGATGGTGAAGGCGCCCGACCAGTGCGGGCATGGGCAATTGCATGCTGCGGGAGGCGTGCTGCTGTATTTTTGTAGGAGGGGGTGCGGCCAGACCGCTATGGTAGCGAATCGACGCGATGCATGCAGACACCCAGTATGCGGGATGGACGATCGCCTGCGGCTCCCCTACACTTTGCCCGACTCAAGCTCATGGGAGAGGTAGATGACGAAGGCGATTTCCATCGCGTTGATTGTCGGCGGTGTCGTGCTGCTGTATTTCGGCGGGCAGGCGTTCAATTCGGTGAGTAGCGACGTCTCGCGCGTCTTTACCGGTTCACCGACCAACAAGGCGATCATGCTGATCGTGGGCGGCGTCGTGGCCACGATCGCCGGATTGACGGGAATGGCTTTGTCGGGACGCAAGCGCTAACGGCGTGCGCGAGCGCGCGGCGCTTCGGATTTTCAGCGTGTGAAGCCGATGCGCCGCCGCGAGAGATCGAAAACCTAGAACGCCACTTCGGGCTTCGCAGCCGAACGGGTGCCAGGCAACGGCACGTTGCTCGCGCCGTGATAGGTGTACACCAGCGAAAACTTCACCTGATCGCTGATGTTCTTGCCGGCCGAATGCAGCGTATTGCAGTGAAAGAACACCACGTCGCCGGCCTTCAGTTCAGGCGACACCGCCGTGCGAATCCATTCCTGATTTTCTTCCAGATCGGAGCGGAAGAATTTGGACTGATCGAACCGGTCGGAGGTGAACGCGGCGCTGTGCGACTTCGGAACCAGCCACAGCGCGCCGTTATCCACCGTCTCCGCGCCGACTGCAAGCCACACCGAAACCAGATCGTCCCGCTCGAACGACCAATACCGCACGTCGCGATGCCAGCCGGTCAAGCTGCCGTACGCCGGATGCTTGGTCATCATGCAGTTATGGTGTGCGCGTGACAGACGCGGCTCCTCGCCGAAATACAGTTCCATCCAGCCGCGAATTTCCGGCGCGGTCGCCCACTGCGCGAAACTCGGATGACGTCCATACGCATCCAGCAGCCGCCGCACCGTATGGCCGCCGGGCGCCTGTTTGGAGCTCGGTGCGCCGGGATACTGCAGATCCGCTTCGAACTCGATCGGCGCGGCTGCTTCCTGCAACTGACGCTGCGCAATCTGCTTCAATTCATCGCCACGCTCGGGCGACATCAATCCGGGCACCACGACAAAACCCTGCTCCCGCAACGTCTGAATCTGCTCTTTCTTGGAATGAAGTGACATGGTGTTCCGTTACTGTCGACAAGCTGATGCCCGATTGTAAAACGGGCGCGATCGCACAGTGTGCTGTTTCACCGCCGCAAAACCGCAGCTTACGCACTGCTTTCATGCGTCGTGCTCGATTTCATGGCACTTCAAACGGGCAAGCACGCACAAAAATCGACCGCAAAGGGCGCGACCCCGCAGCCGCAAATCGCGATCTACCCCGTAAAAACCCGTATTTGCAGGGTAAAAACGGACTTTATGACGTCACGAATCGCGTGTAACCTGCGCTGCATGTTGATCGTCACTCCCGCACTTTCGCGCCGCGCACAGGCCACCAAGGCCGACTCCGCTGTACTCCGTGCATTTTTCAGTCGAATTCCAGGCTTTCGCGCCGTCCATCGCGACACCGCCATTGGCACATTTGGTGCTCTTCATGGCGCACATTCCGTCGCGCGACACGTTGCCTACTTGTGAAGCCATGCATACTCTCCTGAGCACCCGTCTTACCCGCGCCGCACTGAAAGCGGCGCGTCCTGCGCGCCGCCATGTCGTGCGCGCGCTGCGCCATCACGCCACCCGCACCCGCGCGCTGGGCGAACAATGGCGCGATGCCAAAGCCGTCGACGGCATTCGCACCTGGTTCAACACGTTCTTCTCCGCCTTGCGTCTGCAAGGCAGCTCGCGCCGTTTTTCGCTGCGCACGCTGCTGCGCAAACCGACGCCGCTGCGCCTCACCGCGCAACGCGCACCCGTCGCCGTGCCGCAGAACACGAGCCGCCGCCCGCGTCGGATGTCGACGAATGGCAGCACCGGCTGGTTCGCGTTCGCGTTTGCGAGCCGTTAAGGCGAGTACAGAACACGCTGCTCGACCCGCGCGGTTCCAAGCACTACGCGCTGACGATGCGAAAGCCCATCGCGGCCGGTGAAGCCGCGGGTCGATTGCGCAGCAAAGCGACCGCCGCAAAGTAAAAAACCCTGCTGGCTCACGCCCGCAGGGTTTTTTGTTGAAACGGACAACTCGCGCTTATTCGGCCAGCGCGGCAACCGGTTCCGTGCCAGCGGCTTCGGCGAGCGCCAATGCCTTGTCCGTGGATTCCCACGTGAATTCCGGCTCTTCGCGGCCAAAGTGACCGTAAGCCGCGCTCTTCTCGTAGATCGGGCGCAGCAGATCGAGCATCTGGATGATGCCCTTCGGACGCAGGTCGAAATGCTCCTGCACCAGACGCGTGATAGTCGCATCCGACACGCGGCCCGTGCCGAACGTGTTCACCATGACCGACGTCGGCTGGGCGACGCCGATGGCGTACGACACCTGAATCAGGCAGCGCGAAGCGAGGCCCGCGGCCACGATGTTCTTCGCGACATAACGGCCGGCGTAGGCCGCCGAACGGTCGACCTTCGACGGATCCTTGCCGGAGAACGCGCCGCCGCCGTGCGGTGCGGCACCGCCGTACGTATCGACGATGATCTTGCGGCCGGTCAAACCGCAATCGCCTTGCGGACCACCGATCACGAAACGACCCGTCGGGTTCACCAGGAACTTGATGTCGCCCTTGATGAGTTCGGCCGGCAGCGTCGGCTTGATGACTTCTTCGATCACGGCTTCGCGCAGCGTGCCCAGATCGATGTCCGGCGAATGCTGCGTGGACAGCACCACGGTGTCGATCGAATGCGGCTTGCCGTCGACATAACGCACTGTGACTTGCGACTTCGCGTCCGGACGCAGCCAGGGCAGACGGCCGTCACGGCGCAGATTTGCCTGACGCTCCACCAGACGGTGCGACAGGTGGATCGGCAGCGGCATCAGTTCCGGCGTTTCTTCGCACGCGTAGCCGAACATCAGGCCCTGGTCGCCGGCGCCTTGATCGAGGTTGTTGTCGTGCGCGCGGTCCACGCCCTGGGCGATGTCCGGCGATTGCTTGTCGTATGCGACGAGCACCGCGCAGCCGCGGTAATCGATGCCGTAGTCGGTGTTGTCGTAGCCGATGCGCTTGATCGTGTTGCGCGCAACCTGGATGTAATCGACGTTCGCGGTGGTGGTGATTTCACCGGCCAGAACGACGAGACCAGTGTTGCACAGCGTTTCCGCGGCGACACGCGAGTATTTGTCCTGAGCGAGGATGGCGTCGAGAATGGCGTCCGAAATCTGATCCGCGACTTTGTCGGGATGGCCTTCGGAGACGGATTCGGAAGTGAAGAGATAGTCGTTTGCCACGTTGCAGACTCCTGTTTTGTGGTTACGGTTGAGTTTCACGTAGCCAGCTTCGGGAGCCTTGAAGCGGCGACGCTTTAGCGGATTACCTTACCGGGAGGCGCAAATCACATGGTTTGCAGCCACCGGCTTCGCCCCGCAAGTTGTCTATTAACTCGGCGAAGCCCTTATTATAGCGACTTCTTATGATTGTCACAGAGTGTCCAAGAGTGCGGCATTACGTCAACTTTTCCGCTTTCCTGAAGCCTGCCTTGCCCCGCGCATCTTTTCAGGGGGTGGCATGCTGAGCCGCTATGGCGCCAAACTCGCGATCGGGCTGCTGAAACTGTTTGCACTGTTACCTTATGGTGTCATCGCCCGTCTCGGTGACGGACTCGGCTGGCTGCTGTATCAGATCCCGAGCCGGCGCAAACGCATCGTCCATATCAATCTGAAGCTGTGCTTCCCCGAATGGAGCGACAAGCGCCGTGAAGACGTCGCGCAGAAGCATTTCCGCCACGCGATCCGCAGCTACCTCGAGCGCAGCGTGCAGTGGTTCGGCTCGGCGAAGAAGCTCGAAAAGCTGATCCAGGTCGACAGCGAAATCGATCTGACCGACCCGAATCTGCCGCCCACGCTGCTCCTCGGCCTGCACTTCGTCGGCATCGAAGCCGGTGCAATCTTCCTGAACTACTCACTCAAGCGCCAATGCGGCTCGCTGTATCAGCCGATGTCGAATCCCGAGCTCGAGGAAGTCGCCAAAGCCGCGCGGGCGCGCTTCGGCGCGGACATGGCGAGCCGCGCCGACAGCGCGCGCATCGTGCTGCGCTGGCTCCGCGACGGCAAGCCGGTGATGCTCGGCGCCGATATGGACTACGGCGCTCGCAACTCCACCTTCGTGCCGTTCTTCGGCGTGCCGACCTGCACGCTGACCGCGGTGGGGCGTCTGGCCAAGGTCGGCCACGCGCAGGTCGTGCCGTTCATCGGCGAAGTGCTGCCGAATTACAAAGGCTACCGCCTCAAGGTGTTCAAGCCGTGGGAAAACTACCCGACCGGTGACGACGATGCGGACGCCCGTCGCATGAATGCTTTCCTGGAAGAGCAGATTCCGTTGATGCCCGAGCAGTACTACTGGGTGCATAAGCGCTTCAAAACCCGGCCGCCGGGCGAACCGAGCGTGTATTGAACGGGCCGCCTTCGCGGTGTGCGAAGAAAGCGCCCGGACGCGGAAATAACGCGGCGTTCGGGCGCACCCAACGGCGCGTCACTTACAATAGCGTGATGAAACTGAAATTCACCAAAATGCACGGCGCGGGCAATGACTTCGTCGTGCTCGACGGCTACACCCAACCGGTCAACCTGACGCCGGCGCAGGTGCGCGCGCTCGCGGACCGGCATTTCGGCGTCGGCGCCGACCAGTTGCTGCTGGTCGAAAAGCCCACGGTGGCCGGCGTCGATTTCAGATATCGCATCTTCAATTGCGACGGCGGCGAGGTCGAGCATTGCGGCAACGGCGCGCGCTGCTTCGTCAAGTTCGTGCGCGACAGCGGCCTCACCGATCAACGCAGCGTGCGCGTGCAGGTGCAAAAGGGCACCATCACGCTGACCATGCAGGAAAACGGCGAAGTGCTGGTCGACATGGGCTCGCCCGTGTTCGACCCGGAACGCGTACCGTTCGCCACCAAAGGCCTGGAAGGCCGCCGCGAAGGCGCGGACACGCTCTGGCCGCTCGACGTGAGCGGCACGACGCGCTGGATTTCGGTGGTGTCGATGGGCAACCCGCACGCCGTGCAAGTGGTCGACGACGTCGAAGCATTCCCGGTGCTGGTCGAAGGCCCGGTGATCGAGCGTCATGCGCGTTTTCCGCAGCGGGTGAACGCGGGCTTCATGCAGATCGTCGGCCGCAGCGAGATCAAGCTGCGCGTGTACGAACGCGGCGCGGGCGAAACGCTGGCGTGCGGAACGGGCGCCTGCGCGGCCGTCGCGGCCGGCATCCGGCGCGGGCTGCTGGACGCACCGGTGCTCGTGCACACGCACGGCGGCACACTCACCATCACGTGGGACAGCACGCAAGCAGACGAGCCGCTGCTGATGGCCGGGCCTGCCGCGACCGTCTTCGAAGGCGAAATCGAACTGCCCGACTCATTAGCCGATTCACAGGCCGCATAAACTCATTGACCGATGCTTCGCCTCAAGGCGTCGCCCCGTAGTCCTTTAGCCGAAACCATGAACGATCGCGAAGTCGCCGAATATCTGCTCGCCAATCCTGAATTTTTCGCCGAACACGCGGAAATGCTCGCGACGATCCGCCTCGCGAATCCACACGGCAAAGCCGCGGTGTCGCTGCAGGAACGGCAGATGGAAATGCTGCGCGACAAGAACAAGCATCTCGAACGACGCCTCGCCGAACTCCTGCGCTACGGCCACGAGAACGACAGCATCGCGTCGAAATTCAACCGCTGGACCATTCGCGTGATGGCTGAGCGCGATCCGTATGCGCTGCCGCGCACGATCGCCACCGGTTTGCGCGACATCTTCGACGTGCCGCAAGCCGCGCTGCGCGTGTGGGATGTGGCCGAGCCGTATGCTCAGGCCGACTTCGCACGCCATGTCGGCGAGGAAGTGCGCATCTTCGCTAATAGCCTGACCACGCCGTATTGCGGCGCGAATACCGGCTTCGAGGCGGCGCAGTGGCTGGCGCCGTCCGTGGCCGCCGTGGCCGCCGTGAGCGACGAGGGCGCGGCCGGCCACGCCGCGTCCGAGTTGGCGCACGCCACGGAATCGATCGCCCTGCTCGCGCTGCGCGATCCCGAAGGCAAGGAAGAAGCGCCGACCTTCGGCCTGCTGGTGATGGGCTCGGCCGACGCGCGCCGCTTCCACGACGGCATGGCCACCGATTTCCTGACGCAGATCGGCGCGCTGGCCAGCGCCGCGCTGAGCCGTCTGTTGCCGCGTTGAGCCGCATCTAGCTCCGCGCCAGCCGCTCAACAAGCCCATCGTGACCGCCGCCGACCCGATCGCCGCCTATCTGTCGAATCTCGAACACGAGCGGCGGCTGTCGGCACATACGCTGCGCGGCTACACCCACGAACTCGAAGAACTCAAGCAGTTGGCCAAAGGCAGGCCGCTCGAAAGCCTGACCGCCGTGGACATTCGCGGCGCCGTTTCGCGAGCGCACGCCGGCGGCCTGACGGCGCGCTCAATCAGTCACCGGCTGTCGGCGTGGCGCGCGTTTTACCGCTGGCTCGCCGGCCGGGTCGATCTGCCGGCCAATCCGGTCGCGACCGTGCGCGCGCCGAAGCAGCCTAAAACGCTGCCCAAAGCGCTTTCCGTCGACGACGCCACGCGCCTGATGGAAAGTCCGCCCGCTGCATCGCCCGAAGGTTTGCGCGATCACGCCATGCTCGAACTGTTCTACTCGTCGGGGCTGCGGCTCGCGGAACTGGTCGGTCTCGATGCCCGTTTCGCCGATGCCGACGGCTACCGCTCGGCCGGCTGGCTCAAGCTCGATTCCGCCGAAGTCGAAGTGCTCGGCAAGGGCAATCGGCGCCGCGTCGTGCCGGTCGGCAGCAAGGCGCTGGAAGCCTTGAGCGCCTGGCTCGCCGTCCGTGACCAGATGGTGAAGCACGATCCGCATCCACTGTTCCTGTCGGTGCGCGGCAATCGACTGTCGCCGAACGTCGTGCGTGAGCGCGTGAAGCGCGCGGCACTGGTCGCCGGCATTCCCGCCAATGTGCATCCGCACGTGCTGCGGCATTCGTTCGCCACGCACGTGCTGCAGTCGAGCGGCGATCTGCGCGCCGTGCAGGAACTGCTTGGCCACGCCAGCATCACCGCGACGCAGGTCTACACCGCGCTCGATTTCCAGCATCTCGCGCACGTCTACGATCAGGCTCATCCGCGCGCCAAAAAACGCGACTGACTCCGCGACTCGCGGCGTGCAGTCTCCGCCTTCGCTTCACCTGCCGCGTGCGCTAAGCCGCGCGGCCCATTGCTCTCTCTGACACCCTGATGAATACCGTTACGCTCAAACCGTCGAAAGAAAAGTCGCTGCTGCGCCGCCATCCGTGGGTCTATGCCAACGCGATCGACCGGATCGACGGCAATCCCGCGCCCGGCGCCACCGTGCTGGTGCGCGCGCACGACGGCCGTTTTCTCGCGCGCGCGGCCTACAGCCCGCACTCGCAGATCCGCGCCCGCGTGTGGAGTTTCGACGAATCCGAGCCGATCGATCACGCGTTCTTCAAGCGGCGCGTGCAGCGCGCGCTCGCCCATCGTCAGACGATGGTCCACGACACCGGCGCGGTCCGGCTGATTTTCGGCGAGGCGGACGGCCTGCCGGGCTTGATCGTCGATCACTACGTTGCCGAGGACGAAGGCCAGCGCAGCCAGTTGGTCTGCCAGTTCATGGCGGCGGGCGTCGAGGCGTGGAAGGAAGCGATCGTTGCGGCGCTGACGGGCGCGACCGGCTGTCCGAATGTCTACGAACGCTCGGACGTGTCGATTCGTCAGAAGGAAGGACTTGAACAGGTCACGGGCGTGCTGGCGGGCGAAGCGCCGTCGGAAGCGTTGATTGCGAGCGAAAACGGCGTGCGTTATCACGTCGACGTGCGCAACGGCCACAAGACCGGTTTTTACGTCGACCAGCGCGACAACCGCCTGCTGGTGCAACAGCTCGCGCAGGATCGCGAGGTACTGAACTGCTTCTGCTACACCGGCGGATTCTCGCTCGCAGCGTTGAAAGGCGGCGCCAAACGGGTGGTGTCGATCGATTCGTCGGGCGACGCGCTGGCGATCGCCCAGCAAAACGTGGCGGCCAATGGTTTCGACGCCGAACGCGCCGCCTGGCTCGACGCCGACGCGTTCAAAACACTGCGCCGCCTTTACGACGACGGCGAGCGCTTCGACCTGATCGTGCTCGATCCGCCGAAATTCGCGCCGTCGCGTGAACATGTGGACCGCGCGTCGCGCGCTTACAAGGACATCAACCTGACCGGGCTGAAGCTGCTGCGCCCGGGCGGCCTGCTCTTCACCTATTCGTGCTCCGGCGCGATCGACGCCGAACTGTTCCAGAAAATCGTCTCCGGCGCGGCCGCCGACGCGCGCGTGGACGCCCGGATTCTCAAGCGACTGGGGGCCGGCGTGGATCACCCGTTGCTCACCGCGTTCCCGGAAGGCGAATACCTGAAGGGCCTGCTGTTGCAAATCGCCTGATCGCCCATAGTTTTAGGGGATATTTCCGGCGCCACCGGCATCGGTGAAAGCGGGCTCGAACAGGGGCTCGCCAACGCCGGCTCGGCAGATATGTTTCAATAACCGCCTGGACAGGGCAGCGCGCCACCCGGCTGCGCGCCCGGCCTACGCATTCGCTATTCACCCGATTACGCACCGTTTCACGACAATACAGGCGACCAATATGATTCCAGTCACCATCCTGACCGGCTTTCTCGGCAGCGGCAAAACCACCCTGCTCAAGCGCATCCTGAATGAAAAGCACGGCATGAAGATCGCCGTGATCGAGAACGAGTTCGGCGAAGAGAACATCGACAACGAAATCCTCGTACAAGACACGGGCGAGCAGATCATCCAGATGAGCAACGGCTGCATCTGCTGCACGATTCGCGGCGACCTGTCGCGCGTGCTGGGCGATCTGGCGGCGCAGAAACAGTCCGGCAAACTGGATTTCGACCGCGTCGTGATCGAAACCACGGGCCTCGCCAATCCGGGCCCCGTTGCGCAGACGTTCTTCATGGATGACCAGATCGCCAACGAATTCCTGCTGGACGCGATCATCACGCTGGTCGACGCCAAGCACGCGAACCACCAGCTGGATGAGCACGAAGTCGTGCAGCGCCAGGTCGGTTTCGCCGACCGCCTGTTCATCACCAAGTCCGATCTGGTCGATGAAAAGCAACTGGCCGATCTGCGCCACCGCCTGCTGCACATGAACCCGAGGGCGGCGATCAAGGTCGTCAATTTCGGCGAAGCGGACATCAAGGAAATCTTCGACCTGCGCGGCTTCAACCTGAATTCGAAGCTCGAGATCGATCCGGACTTCCTCGTCGAAGACGAACATGCGCACAGCCACGCTCACGCGCATGACGAGCACGGCCACACTCACGACGATCACGCCGACTGCGATCACGACCACGGGCAGTGCGATCACGAAGGCCACGATCACGCGCATCACCACCATGCGCACCACGACGACAAGATCAAGTCGTTCGTCTACCGCAACGACCGGCCGTTCGATCCGAACAAGCTGGAAGACTTTCTCGGCGGCATTCTGCAGATTTACGGCGAGCGCCTGCTGCGTTACAAGGGCGTGCTGTATATGAAGGGTGTCGACCGCAAGGTGGTATTTCAGGGCGTGCATCAGATGATGGGCAGCGATCTGGCCGCGAAATGGCAGCCGATCGAGAAAAAGACCAACAAGATGGTGTTTATCGGCATCGAACTGCCGCAAGACCTGATCACCGACGGTCTGGACGCCTGCCTCGCGTGATATGCGTGGCGCCCCGGCTTGTCCGGGGCTTGTCATTCAGTCGGAGCGACAGCCCGCTCGGCGCCGCGCGGCGCGGCATGCACCGTGCTGCCAGGCCCAAAATGGGTGTATTCGTAAAGCGCGCGGCCGCCAAATCATCTGCTGAATCCGCCCGCCGGCAGTCGAAAGCTGACTGAAAAGTCGCGCGTGTGAAAAGCACGTGAAAACCCTGCTGTATTAAAGCGTGCACGACCATCGCTTTTTGATCGTGCGCGCGTTATATTTTCGGGATATCGGGGTGCCGCACGGGGATTTTCACCACTTGCGGTGCTAGATTGTGATTCAGTTACAATACGTGCCCACTGGAGAATGACAACGAATTGCCCCGTCAGCGCGTATTCCGCGCCGGGCCTGAAAGGCGCCGGAAAATCTTATCCGGACGATACGCCGACAATGCCGGCTGGCAGCGCCTGAAAAGGCGCGCTGTCGGCAAGCAATGCCTCAGGAGCATCTGAGAATCGGTTTCCAGAGGAGTTCGGCCCCGCATTAGCGTTGCGACGCCCGGCGTGTGGGCGCCAAGCGCTTCGGCGTCACGACAGTCCATCGTCCGTGCCCGCCTTGGCGCTCCGCGTCCTCGAGGCGCATTTGCGGGCAATACGAAAGTGCGGGCACTATGTAAGAGTTTTGCCTCACATTGAAGAAGTAAGCCAGATGACGACGAAACGACTCTTGACCGAAGCCGAAATCCTGAAGATGAGCGACAAGGATTACATGAATGAGGATCAGCTCGCCTTCTTCAAGAACAAGCTCGAACAGCTGCAGGCGGACATTCTCCGCAATGCCGGCCAGACGACCGAAAACCTGCGCGAAACGGTAATCGTGCCGGACCCGGCCGACCGCGCGACGATCGAGGAAGAGCATGCGCTCGAACTGCGCACGCGCGACCGCGAGCGCAAGCTGCTGAAGAAGGTGCAGCAGTCGATCGCGCGCATCGATTCGGGCGACTACGGCTGGTGCGAAGAAACCGGTGAGCCGATCGGCATCCCGCGTTTGCTCGCACGGCCCACGGCCACCCTGTCGCTCGAAGCGCAGGAGCGCCGCGAACTGCGCCAGAAGCTGTTCGGCGACTGAAGGCTTGCGGCGCGGCTTCGGCTCCGCGCCCTGAAACGCTGCTTCGTCGAGAGGCGCACGGTGAGCCGTGCGCCTTTTTCTTTTGTGTGATGCTTTCTTTCGCGCCGCCTTGACGCTGGCTTTACGCGGCTTCCCGGCGAACGTCCGCTGCGGCTGTCTTTCTGTCTCTTCCCTTGCACGCGGTGCCCACTCTTGCGCGCGTCGTCCGCTCCTCGCACCAATTCGCGTGTTTTTTGTCTTATGCCATTTGCCGGCTCTTGATATGACCGCGCACGCCCTAAAATAAATCGGGCATGCGCTGCACGAGCGCGCGCCGGCCGGTTCGTTTGTTAGCGTCGCGCGCCGTCCGCTTTCAGGATTCATGCGGTAGCGCAGTGCGCTGCCGCGTCCTACCCGTTTTGCAAAGAGGAACGCATATGGAGCAATTTCACGGCACGACGATCGTCTCCGTGCGCCGCGGCGATAAGGTCGCGCTCGGCGGCGACGGCCAAGTGACGCTAGGCAACATCGTCATGAAAGGCGGTGCGAAGAAAGTCCGGCGCATCTATAACGGCAAGGTGCTGGTCGGCTTCGCCGGCGGCACAGCCGACGCCTTCTCGCTGCTCGACCGCTTCGAAGCGAAGCTGGAAAAACATCAAGGCAACCTCACGCGCGCCGCCGTCGAACTCGCCAAAGACTGGCGCACCGACCGCATGCTGCGCCGTCTCGAGGCCATGCTGATCGCCGCGGACGCCACCACCACGCTGGTCATCACCGGCAACGGCGACGTGCTCGATCCGGAAGGCGGCATCTGCGCGATCGGCTCGGGCGGCGCCTATGCGCAAGCCGCCGCGAAAGCGCTCTCCGACAACACTGACCTGTCGCCCCGTGAAATCGTGGAGAAGTCGCTGGAGATTGCCGGCGACATGTGCATCTACACGAACCATAACCGCGTTATCGAGACGATCGAGTAAGGACCCACGATGAGCACCATGACCCCTGCCGAGATCGTCTCGGAACTCGACAAACACATCATTGGCCAAGGCCGCGCGAAAAAAGCGGTGGCCGTGGCGCTGCGCAATCGCTGGCGCCGTCAGCAGGTTGAAGATCCGCTGCGTCAGGAAATCACGCCGAAGAACATTCTGATGATCGGACCGACCGGCGTCGGCAAGACCGAAATCGCGCGGCGTCTGGCGAAACTGGCCGACGCGCCGTTCATCAAGATCGAAGCGACCAAGTTCACCGAAGTCGGCTATGTGGGCCGTGACGTGGACAGCATCGTGCGCGACCTGATCGAAATCTCGGTCAAGCAGACGCGCGAAACGGAAATGCGCAAAGTGCGGACCAAGGCCGAAGATCAGGCCGAAGACCGCATTCTCGACATTCTGCTGCCGAGCGCGCGCCCGGTCGGCTTCGGCGCAAGCTCGAGCGCGGCTGATACCGTCGACGAAGGCAGCACCACGCGCCAGACATTCCGCAAGCGCCTGCGCGAAGGCCTGCTCGACGACAAGGAAATCGAGCTCGACGTGGAACAGCCGCAAGTCGGCATGGACATCATGGGGCCGCCGGGCATGGAAGACATGACCGAGCAGATCCGTTCGATGTTCGCGAACATCGGCGGCGGCAAGAAAACGCGCCGCAAGATGAAGGTGAAGGAAGCGCTGAAAGTCCTCACCGACGAAGAAGCCGGCAAGATGTTGAACGACGAAGAGGTGAAAACCAAGGCGGTACAGAACGTCGAGCAGAACGGCATTGTGTTTCTCGACGAGATCGACAAGATCGCCTCGCGCAACGAAGCCGGCGGCGGCGAAGTCTCGCGGCAGGGCGTGCAGCGCGATCTGTTGCCGCTGGTCGAAGGCACCACGATCAACACCAAGTACGGCATGGTGAAGACCGATCACATTCTGTTCATCGCGAGCGGTGCATTCCACCTGGCCAAGCCGAGCGATCTGATTCCCGAACTGCAGGGCCGCTTTCCGATTCGCGTCGAACTGGACTCGCTCTCGGTGAACGACTTCGAATCGATCCTGGTGTCCACGGACGCGAGCCTCGTCAAGCAATATCAGGCACTGCTCGCCACCGAAGACGTGCACCTCGAATTCGCGGACGACGGCATTCGCCGCCTCGCCGAGATCGCGTACTCGGTGAACGAGAAGACCGAGAACATCGGTGCACGGCGTCTCTACACGGTGATCGAAAAGCTGCTCGAGGAAGTCTCGTTTGCGGCCGGTAATCACTCGGGCAGGACGGTGCAGATCGACGCGGCCTATGTCGATCGCGCGCTGAACGAAGTCGCGGAAGACGAGGATCTCTCGCGCTACGTGCTGTGAAGTCGATGCTGAGATTGCCTCGAGCTGTTGTGTTCCCTGCTTGAGGCAAAACAGATGTGATGCGTATAAAAAACGGGCTACCTTTTGATCAGGCAGCCCGTTTTTATTTGCTTACGACAAGCGGAACTAGAACTCCGCGCTTACTGTTTGACCGGCCGCTTCGCCAGCTTGCGTTGCAGCGTGCGTCGATGCATGTTCAACGCGCGCGCGGTAGCGGAAATATTGCCGCCGTGCTCGGCGAGCACGCGTTGAATATGCTCCCACTCCAGCCGCGCCACCGACAACGGCGTGGGATGCTCGATCGCCTCTTCTGCTTGCAGTGCGCTCGCCTCACTTTGCAGCGCCGACAGAATCGTCTCGACGTTGGCAGGCTTAGCCAGGTAATTATCGGCACCGTCTTTCACTGCCTGCACCGCGGTGGCGATGCTCGCATAGCCGGTCAGCACCAGCATGCGCGCGTCGGGCTGCAAATCGCGCAAGGGCGCGACGAGCGTCAGACCGGAGTCGTTGCCGAGATGCAGATCCACCGTGATCTGGCTGAACTTCTGCTGATTCGCCAGCTTGATCGCCTCATCAGCGTTGTGCGCTTCGCTCACCGTGTAACCGCGCCGGGTGAGACCGCGTGCGAGGATGCCGGAGAACACCTCATCGTCGTCGATCACCAGAAAATTCATATCGCTCATGCCTGTTTCTCCGTGTTGGATGGCGCAGCGCCTTGACGGCCTTTGCCAGAAAATTTGCGCCCGGCGAGCGGCAGCTTCAGGACCGCGCGCGTACCACGCGGCTTGATCGTGCTGACATCGGTCAGTTCGATCGATCCCTTCAGACGCGCCGCCGCCGAAAAAGCCAGATAGAGGCCCACGCCGTGTCCACCTTGCGTACTCTCGACCGGCACCGCGCCGAGCGAGCCACGCAACGTGGCCGGAATGCCCGGGCCCGCATCACATACTTCGAATACGATCTGGTCGCCGCGTGACGCCAGCGTGCAGGACAGCGTCACGTGATCGCGGCTTGCACGCGCGGCGTTGTCGAGCAAAATCGTGAGAATCTGGCTCACCGCAACCGTATCGTCAAGACTGACATCTTCCGGCGGCACGCCGATCCGCTCGAATTTCACATGCGGATGACGCAAGCGCCACTGCTCGCCGAACGATTCGAGCCACTCGCCGACCTGCTGCCGGTTGGTGGTTGTCGACGCCCGGCTGCGCAAGCGCGCAAGCGCCGACGTACACAATGTCATTTGTTGTTCGAGCAGTTCGAGATCGGCGCTATAAGGTGCAAGTCCCTTATCGGAACGCGCTGCATCTCGCAATTCTTCGGACAACATGGCAATTGTAGACAACGGCGTACCGATTTCGTGCGCAACGGTAGCGGCCTGCACACCCAGAGCGACCGCGCGTTCGTCGTGAAGCAAGCGCTGCTGCGCGTCTCCGAGCGCTGCGTCACGTAGCCGCAATGCTCGCGACATGCGCGCAACGAACCATGCAATGAGGCCGACACTGACCATGAAGTTCACCCACATGCCCGCGCGGTAGTAGTCGAACAGGTTCGCGGGATTGTCGAGATTCAGCGGCACGGAATCGAAACCGAGGACCGCGTAGCAGGCCACGGCGAACGCCGCGAGCCACGCCATCAGATGCCACGGCAACACGGCAGCGGCAATCGCGAGCGATGGCAGGTAGAGCGAAACGAAGGGATTAGTGGTGCCGCCGGAGAGAAACAACAATGCGGACAACGCGCCCAGATCGACCCAGATCTGGCCGAACAATTCCATGTTGGATTCGGGCCGCTGCTGCGAGACGCGCCACCATGTAATCCCGTTGAAGATCACTTCGAGCGCGATCACGAGCAGCATGGCAGGCAACGGCAGGTGCACACCGATGAAGATCTGCACGAACGCGATCGTCATCAACTGGCCAATGATCGCGAGACAGCGTAGCCAGAACAGATGTCCGAGATTGACGCGGCCGGTGTTGGTTATTCGATGCATGACTTTAATTTACCTGTTCGGACTAGTCCGACTTACCTCGCGGCTTCGCGCCGGTAACATGGAATTTTTGCGATAGCGCCTAACGGGGACGATCTTTTCTTCGATTCCTCCATCGTGCAACCCATCCATGCTACCTACTTCCGACGAGGCCGATGCCTCCTCAGCTTTCCTGACTGTTCTGCGACAAGCCGCCGCAGCTCGGCAAAACGGCACGGCACAGGCCGAAGCTGAATGCCTCGACGCCGCGGCGCGAATTCATCCGCTCGACTATGCGTCGCTCGATTCGCTCATCGCCAGGCTACTCGAACAACACCGTTCCGGCGACGCAGTCGAACTCGCCGCCATTATTGCTCAACTCGATCCGCACAACGCGCTTGCGCACTTTCGTCTCGGCCACACGCTGCAGATGGCGAATCGGCATCACGAGGCCATTGCCCCGTACCGTCATGCACTCGCAATCGATCCGCGATTGCCGCGCCTACGCAACAATCTCGCCGCGGCACTGACGTTTACCGGCGGCGACCTGAACGAACAGATCGCGCTTCTGGAAAGCGCCGTCCGCGATGAGCCTCACGATGGCAACGGCTGGACCAATCTCACGCACGCTTACCGCACGAATATGGATCTGCCGCGCGCGCTCGAAGCCGGCGCAAAGGCCGTGCAATGCGCACCGCATAGCCCGCTGGCGCACAACAACTATGCGCTGACGCTGCGTGAGGCGCAACGCTGGGACGACGCGATGCAAGCCGCCCAAACCGCTTGCGCGCTGGCCCCCAACGACGCCTCCATGCACTCCAATCTCTCCATGCTGCAACTCGTGCGTGGCGACTACGCGCACGGCTGGGCATCGCACGAGGCACGCTGGGACGGCTCTTCGGAATTGGGCGGCAACGGTCCTGTGATGCCGGCGCCGCTTTGGCGTGGCGAACCGCTCGCGGGCAAGACGCTGCTCGTGTGGGGCGAACAAGGCATGGGCGACCTCCTGCAGTTCTGCCGCTATATCTCGATGCTGGCCGAGCGCGTACATCGCGAAGGCGGCCGTCTCATCTGGAATTCGTTTCCGCAGATGGGCGCGCTGCTTTCGCGCAGCCTGGGCGGTCATGCAGACGAGTTTTCGGCCGGCGGCGGTGTCGAATCGCTACCCGCGTTCGACTACGAGATTCCGTTGCTGAGCCTGCCGCTAATATTCGACACGCACGAGGAAACGATTCCGGCGGCACCCTATTTGCGAGCGGACCCGGCAGCCGCCAAGTCGTGGCAAAAGCGGCTTGCCGGCGAATCACGGCTCAAAGTCGGACTGACATGGACGGGCAGCCACGGCCATCAACGCAATCCGTTCCGGCGTGTCGGCTGGGAACGCTATGCGGCTTACTTCGGCGGCATGCAGGACATGGCGTTCTATTCATTGCAACCGGGCGCCGGCGCGGACGTGGTGGCAGCGCGCACGGCCGGCTTGCCGATGACCGACTACACCGCCGAATTCGCCACCTTCGACGACACCGCCGCGTTTGTGGGCGCGCTCGATCTTGTCATTACGGTTTGCACCTCTGCGGCGCATCTTAGCGGTGCAATCGGCCAGCGCACCTGGGTGTTGCTCGACGTCAACCCCCACTGGGTCTGGTTGCTCGACCGCGGCGACAGCCCGTGGTATCCAAGCGCCACGCTGTATCGGCAGCCGCAATTCGGTCGGTGGGAGCCGGCGCTGGAAGCCGTCGCGCGTGATTTGAGCGCGCTTGCGGCCCAGCACCGCCGTGCGGCTTGAGCCAGTGACGCTTTCGTGGCTGGTGGCGCTCGTGGCCGGCGCTTTCATGGCCGGTGGGGCGTCCGCGCGGGTCTAAGGCGCTCGCCAAGCCGGCGATGCTCGCGTAGGCCTATGGCGCTACCGTAAGCCGATGCCGCCCGAGTAGGCCGGCGGAGCCATCGTGACGCCTCCGTAAGCCGGCGGAGTCCCCATAAGCCCCTGATACTGCTCTCAAACAGCGCGGCTTCCGTCGGCCGCAACGCCGATCACGCACCGCGCGGCCGCCCCTGAGCCACCCGCGCAATCTCCGCCGCAAGACACTCCGGACACAGACAGCGCCCGCTCGAATCGAGCCGATCCGCCGGCAACGGCGGCATCTCACGGCACCAGCAGTCAAAGGGTTGCCCATGCATGGCGCAATCGAACGCGTTGCCGCAGCGCGGGCAGCGCGCGCTGCTTTCAGAGCGGGAAACGGACGGTTTCATGACGGGCCGGATACCCTCGCCTCAGCCTGGATCAGGAAATGATGCCACGACTGGCGAACCGTCGTGAGTCGTCCGTTCGGCTAGTTCACGGGTGCCTCCAAAGCGCGGTACGCTTCCTCGTCCGGTTGGTGTCCGTGACATGTCATTGCGCGGCGCGCAAACCCGGTAATGCCCGCCGCCCGCGCAACTATCGAAAACCCTGTTGCAGCGCGCCAGTCCTGTACAATTCGCCCTGTTTTAACTGTCCCGTGCCTGAGCCTGCCGCCATGTCCGAGCTTCCCGACCTTTCGCAGATCGCGCCCACCCTGAAGGCTGAAATCCTGGCCGAGGCGCTTCCCTACATTCGTCAGTATCACGGTAAGACCGTGGTGATCAAATACGGCGGCAACGCCATGACCGAAGAGCGGCTCAAGCAAGGCTTCGCGCGCGACGTGATCCTGCTCAAGCTGGTCGGCATCAATCCGGTCATCGTGCACGGCGGCGGTCCGCAAATCGACCAGGCGCTGAAGAAGATCGGCAAACAGGGCACGTTCATCCAGGGCATGCGCGTCACCGATGAAGAGACGATGGAAGTCGTCGAATGGGTGCTCGGCGGCGAAGTGCAGCAGGACATCGTCACGCTGATCAACCATTTCGGCGGCCACGCGGTCGGCCTGACGGGCAAGGACGGCGGCCTGATCCACGCGCGCAAGATGCTGATGCCGGATCGCGACAATCCGGGCCAGTACGTCGATATCGGCCAGGTGGGCGAGGTCGAGGCGATCAACCCGGCGGTCGTGAAAGCGCTGCAAGACGACGCGTTCATTCCGGTGATCTCGCCGATCGGCTTCGGCGAAGACGGCCTGTCGTACAACATCAACGCGGATCTGGTCGCGGGCAAGCTGGCGGTCGTGCTGAACGCCGAAAAGCTCGTGATGATGACCAACATCCCCGGCGTGATGGATAAGGAAGGCAATCTGCTGACCGATCTGTCGGCGCGCGAAATCGACGGCCTGTTCGCCGACGGCACGATCTCCGGCGGCATGCTGCCGAAAATCTCGTCGGCGCTGGACGCGGCCAAGAGCGGCGTGCGTTCGGTGCACATCATCGACGGCCGTATCGAGCACTCGGTGCTGCTGGAAATTCTCACCGAACAGCCGTTCGGCACGATGATCCGTTCGCATTGATTCCTGCCTCAAACCCGGCACACGCGGCACGTCAACTCGGCGCGCCCTGTGTGCCGTGCCTTTGCGTCGGCCAGTCGTACGGCGCGCACAGCGTCTTCGGCGGCTCACAACGCGCAGCCATGGCGCGCCTACCCGCTCTCCCTCTTTTTTCATCAGCCGCACCGTGAACCGTTCGCGTTCGCCGCGTGAGGCAACTGTCCGCGCCTGAACGGCGCCCTCCATCATGCGCACTCCCACTTCCCGACGCCGCCGACCGCACATCGCAGGAGGCCGTCCGGTCTGGCTGTTCGATCTCGATAACACGCTGCATCACGCATCGCACGCGATCTTTCCGGCAATCAATCAAGGGATGACGCAGTACATCATCGACGCGCTGCAAGTGGACATCGACGAAGCCAACCGGCTGCGCACCGGCTACACGCAACGCTATGGCGCAACGCTGCTGGGCCTGACGCGCCACCATCCGCTCGATGCGAACGACTTCCTGAAGGTCGTGCACACCTTCCCGGATCTCGGCTCGATGATCCGCCATGAACGCGGCATCGCACGCCTCGTGGCTGCCCTGCCGGGTCGCAAGATCGTGCTGACCAACGCGCCCGAAGCCTATGCGCGCGCGGTGCTCGCCGAACTGCGGATCGAGCGTCTGTTCGAACAGGTAATCGCCATCGAGCACATGCGCGATCGCCGCCGCTGGCGCGCCAAGCCCGACCACGCGATGCTGCGCAAGGCCATGCGCGACGCGCACGTTTCGCTGAAGGACGCGATCCTCGTCGAAGACACGCGCTCGCATCTGAAGAACTACCGGCGGCTCGGCATCCGCACCGTGTGGATCACCGGCCATCTGCCGCGCAAGCCGCACGCGGAAGGCGTGCCGACGCGCCTGCCGGGCACCGGCCGGCCGCACTATGTCGACCGGAGCATTCGTTCGTTAAAATCGCTACGACTGAGCACCCGCTCGGTTCGATTGAAGAGACAGCAGACGGGACGACAGCCATGCAGCCGATCGACAAGCCTGACGAAGTCTTAACCGAACACGAACCGAACACCACGCTCGCCGCGCCGCGCGCGCAGCGCCTGAAGCCGGGCGAGCGCCGCGTGCACATCCTCCAGACGCTCGCCGCGATGCTGGAGGCGCCCAAGAGCGAAAAGATCACCACTGCGGCGCTTGCCGCGCGGCTGGGCGTATCGGAAGCCGCGCTGTACCGTCATTTCGCCAGCAAGGCGCAAATGTTCGAAGGGCTCATCGAGTTCATCGAGCAGACTATCTTCGGGCTGATCAACCAGATCGCCGACAAGGAAAGCAACGGCGTGCTGCAGGCGCGCTCGATCGCGCTGATGCTGCTCAACTTCCCCGCGAAGCTACATCATCGGCCGCTGGCACCGCTATGTGCGCAGCGGCTTTGCGCGGCCGCCCGCCGAACACGCCGACGCGCAACTGCTCCTGATTCTTCAGTAGTCCGCGTGGCATGCGCCGCGCCATGCTCTGCGCCCGCGACGTTGCCGCATGAAAATTTCCGCTATACTTTGCGCCTGACTGCGGCACCCCGATGCATGCGGGACCGCTGTCCGCAACACCCTGAACACCTGCTTGAAAACCATATACGCGCCGATTTGCTGACTCGATTGCGGGCGCGCGAACTGCCGGGAACATTTCCGACAGTTCACTATAAATGCGGCTAAAGAGGTCGTCAGCCGCGCACACAGTCGTTCCTCCGTGCTTTTGCCGACGCCGTTTAGCCGCCCTGTTTAGATAAATGGCGGAATGAATGGAATCGATCGGTATCGTCGCTCCCCAAAAAATGCATTTCACCGAGCCGCTGCAGTTGCAGAACGGAAGCTCGCTCGCCGGTTACGACCTGATGGTCGAGACTTACGGCACGCTCAACGCGGCGCATAGCAACGCGGTGCTGGTGTGCCACGCGCTCAACGCCTCGCACCATGTGGCAGGCGTGTACGCCGACAATCCCAATGACATCGGCTGGTGGGACAACATGGTCGGGCCGGGCAAACCGCTCGACACCGACAAGTTCTTCGTGATCGGCGTGAACAACCTGGGATCGTGCTTCGGCTCGACCGGGCCGATGAGTATCGACCCGGCCACCGGCCATCCGTACGGTGCGACGTTCCCCGTCGTGACAGTGGAAGACTGGGTCAACGCCCAGGCGCGCGTCGCCGATCAGTTCGGCATCACGCGCTTCGCCGCGGTGATGGGCGGCAGCCTCGGCGGCATGCAGGCGCTCGCGTGGAGCATGATGTATCCGGAGCGCGTCGGTCATTGCATCGTGGTTGCGTCCACGCCCAAGCTGTCGGCGCAGAATATCGCGTTCAACGAGGTCGCGCGCTCGGCGATCCTGTCGGACCCGGATTTTCACGGCGGCAACTACTACGCGCATAACGTGAAGCCGAAGCGCGGCTTGCGCGTCGCGCGCATGATCGGCCACATCACGTATCTGTCGGACGACGACATGGCCGAGAAATTCGGCCGCTCGCTGCGCCGCGCGGAAGGCGCGCTGGACGCGTACAACTTCAACTTCGACGTCGAGTTCGAGGTGGAGTCATACCTGCGTTACCAGGGCGACAAATTCGCTGACTACTTCGATGCGAACACGTACCTGCTGATCACCCGCGCGCTCGATTACTTCGATCCCGCCAAGGCCTTCGAAGGCGATCTGACGGCCGCGGTCGCGCACACGACGGCGAAATACCTGATCGCCAGCTTCTCGACCGACTGGCGTTTCGCGCCGGCCCGCTCGCGCGAACTGGTGAAGGCGCTGCTCGACCACAAGCGCACGGTCACCTACGCGGAAATCGACGCACCGCACGGCCACGACGCCTTCCTGCTCGACGACGCGCGCTATCACAACCTGATGCGCGCCTACTACGAACGTATTGCAAACGAGGTGAACGCATGAACCAGCGAGCACTCGATTACCTGGCGCTGCGCCCGGACTTCCGCGCGATCGCCCGCTGGGTCGAACCGCGCGCCACGGTGCTGGATCTGGGCTGCGGCGACGGCTCGCTGCTCTCGCTCCTGACCGAGGAACTGGACGTGCAGGGCTACGGCATCGAAATCAACGACGCCGGCGTGCTGGCGTCGACGCAAAACGGCGTCAACGTAATCCAGCAGAATCTGGAAGACGGCCTGCGCCTGTTCGAAGACGCCAGCTTCGATTTCGCGATTCTGTCGCAGACGCTGCAAACCATTCATCAGACGGCCGCGATCCTGCGCGAGACCGTGCGGGTCGGCAAGGAATGCATTGTGTCGTTCCCGAACTTCGGCTACTGGGCGCATCGGCTCTCGGTGCTGCAGGGCCACATGCCGGTGTCGAAGTCGCTGCCTTATCAGTGGCACAACACGCCGAACGTGCGGGTGCTCACGATCGAGGATTTCGAGGCGCTGGCGCCGGAAGTCGGCATCGAGATTCTCGACCGCGTGGTGCTGCACGACGGGCAGGTGGTGCGGTGGGGCGTGAACTGGCGTGGTAGTCTTGCGGTCTATCGCGTCAAGAAAAGCTAACGCAAGTTATCCACATGTCGAACCCGCCGCACGAGGCGCCTGCACTTACCGCTCACGAAGAACATCCCGGCTGGCGCGCGTTCCTGAATACGCGCATGCTGATCTGCGTCTTTCTCGGCTTTACGTCGGGATTGCCGCTGTTCACGCTCGTCTATCTGGTGCAGGCGTGGTTACGCTCCGAAGGCGTCAATCTGAAGGAAATCGGCCTCTTTGCGCTGATCCAGTTCCCGTACACCTGGAAATTCATCTGGGCGCCGCTGATGGACCGCTACGTCCCGCGTTTTCCGGGCTGGCGTCCGGGCAGGCGACGCGGCTGGATGCTGGTCACGCAGATTCTGGTGGCCGGCGCCATCGCCACCTTGGGATTCGTGTCACCTAAAGATTCGATCTGGACGGTGGCGGCATTGACGGCGCTGGTCGCGTTTTTTGGCGCAAGTCAGGACATCGTGATCGACGCCTACCGGCGCGAGCTGCTGAGCGACACGCAGCAAGGGCTCGGCAACGCGGTGCATGTGAACGCGTACAAGATCGCGGCATTGGTGCCGGGCTCGCTCGCGTTGATTCTGTCCGATCATTTGCCGTGGACCACCGTTTTCATCGTGACGGCCGCGTTCATGTTGCCCGGCATGGTGATGACACTGGTGGTGCGCGAACCCGCGGTCCACGGCACGCCGCCCAAGAACCTACGCGATGCGATCGTGCAGCCGTTCAAGGAATTCATTCAGCGCGACGGCTGGCGCGGCGCGCTGTTCGTGCTCGGTTTTATCTTTCTGTACAAGCTCGGCGACACGATGGCGACCACGCTGTCCACCTCGTTCTTTCTCGACATCGGCTTTTCGCGCACGCAGATCGGCGTGATCGCGAAGACCACCGCGTTCGGCGCGAGTCTGGCGGGCGGGATCGTCGGTGGGATCTGGCTGATGAAAATCGGCATCGGCCGCGGGCTGTGGATCTTCGGCGTCCTGCAGATGGTGTCGACGCTCGGCTTCGCGTGGCTCGCGCATCTCGGACCGGCTTCGCCCGGTCTCGTGGCGATCTACGACATCGCCGTCTGGCTGAGCGAGGGCACGACGAAGCTGCTCGCACTGGTGGGCGTCGACTGGGCCGTGCAGCTCGAGCCGCGTTCAGTCGCGCTGGCGCTCGTCTACGGCTTGGAAACCTTTGCCACCGGTCTGACGATGGCGGCGTTCACCGCCTATATCGCGAGCACCACCGATCCGCGCTATACGGCCACTCAGTTCGCACTCTTCACGAGCCTCGCTTCGGTGCCGCGCACGCTGGCTTCGGCGGCGAGCGGCTACGTGGTCGCGCAGATCGGCTGGTTCGATTACTTCATCGTCTGCACCGCGCTGGGGTTGCCCGGCATGTTGCTTCTGCTGCGCATCGCGCCGTGGAGGACGCGGTCGTGAAGGCGCTTCTTTCGAAGGGCGCGCTGCGCTCGACTACATCCCGGCGTCCTGCGCTCAAAGCCAGCCGCGTGGTACCGCACGCAGTATGGGCGCTCGGCTGTGTGGGCCTGGCGTTGGCCACGCCATCGAGCGCCTACGCAGCAGCCGCGCCGGCAGCCGCTACCAGCGCACCCGCAGCGGCTCCGGCGGCCGCGCCGGCCACGACGACCGCGCCGGCCACGCCGGCCACGACGACCGCGCCGACGGCGAAGTCCGCAGCGACTGCCGCGAGCCCGGAAAGCGCGACGTCGGCGGCACAAGGCGCGAATAGCGCCACCAGCGCGCCGGGTGCCGGCAGCGCGCCCGCTGCTGCGACGCCGCCCTCGCCGCCGGCATCGCCCTCGTCACCTCAATCGACGCAGCCGCCGCCGGCCCCGGTCACGGCCAGAACGCCCGCTGCGACATCTTCGCCGCCCGCGGCCGCCAAGGCGCCTGCCCTCCCGTCGATGCCCGCGCCGGCGTCCGCATCGTACAGCCCGAACACGCAGCTACGTTACGGCGGCTACCTGGTGTTCCGCAATCTGATCCCATCGCCGATGCTCGAGGCGCAAGCCGCCGAAGAGTTCGAACAGATCGCCTACGGCGCCGAACACGCGAACCGTCTGTACGGCGACACCGACGCGCACGTCACGCGCGTGCGGTCGACCGTCGACAAGATGATTCCGTACTCGCTGAAATGGAACGAGCGGGCCAAGAACTGGAAGTGGGATGTGGCAGTGGTGCGCTCGCCCGATATCCGCATGTACTGTCTGCCGGGCGGCAAGATCGTCGTCTACGGCGGCCTGCTGGATCGCGCGCGTCTGAACGACAACGAGCTCGGCATGCTGATCGGCCATGAGATCGCGCACGCGCTGCGGGAGCATGCGCGCGAGCGGCTCGGCCAACTGCAGGCGAGCCAGCTCGACTCGTCCGGCACGATCCCGCAGCTGTTCGGGCTCGCCGATCTGGGCGCGGCCCCGCTCGGCATCGGTTCGCGCCTGCTGGAAATGAAGTACGAGAATACCGACGAGACCGAAGCCGACGTGATCGGCAGCGATATTGCGTCGCGCGCCGGCTTCGATCCTCGCGCGGCGGTCACGCTCTGGGACAAGCTGGCGCAGGCCACGCGCAGCAACCGCGATCAGGGCTTCATCTACGTGCATCCCTACACGCCGGCGCGCCGTCAGGACATCATTAAGCGCTTGCCCGACATGCTGCCGCTGTACGCCAAAGCGATTGGCAAAACGGTGGACGCGCTGCCGGACTACGCCGGCATGGGCCTTCCGCGCCGCAAACTGGTCCGCGATTGAATTGCGCGGGCCGAATGCGCCCGCGGCTCTTCTCTGACGAGACAAATTCGGCGTTGATTTCAGCATCGCCTGCCACGCCGCGAGTTGTGCTTATTTCTTGACCTTGTGGTCGTAATCCACCGTCAGCGGCGCGTGGTCGCTGAACTTGATATCGCGGAACACGTCGGTGCGTTTCGCCTTGCTCGCGATACCCGGCGTCGCGATCTGATAATCGATCCGCCACCCGACGTTCTTCGCATACGCCTGACCGCGATTGCTCCACCACGTGTACTGTTCGGGCCGCTGGTCGAGTGTGCGGAACACGTCGACGTAACCCACTTCATCGAACAGTTTGGTGAGCCATGCGCGCTCTTCCGGCAGGCAACCTGAGTTCTTCTGGTTGCTCTTCCAGTTCTTGATGTCGATTTCCTTGTGGACGATGTTGACGTCGCCGCACACGATCACTTCACGCTCCTGAGACAGTTCCGCGAGATGCGGCATGAACTCGTCCATGAAACGGTATTTGGCCTGCTGGCGTTCGTCGCCGCTCGAACCCGACGGCACATACACCGAAATCACCGACAGCTTGCCGAAACGCAGTTCGACATAGCGTCCTTCCGGGTCGAACTCCTCGCTGCCGAAACCGATCACCACTTCGTCCGGCTCGTGACGCGTGTACACGCCCGCGCCGCTATAACCCTTCTTCACGGCGTGCTGGAAATAGCCGGTGAAATTGTGCGGGGCCATGAATTCCGGCGTCATGTCGTCCTGCGAGCATTTGATTTCCTGCACGCACAGCACGTCGGCCTTCTGTTCGCCGAACCAGTCGAAAAAGCCTTTCTTCGCCGCTGAGCGGATGCCGTTCAGGTTCGCGGTAATCACACGCAACATGTCGTTCCTTTTATGTTCGATTCGTTGATGAAGCGAAAGGGCACGGTCACTCGACCTTGATGCCCTTCAGCGATTCTTTGGCAGGCGGATATTCGAGCTTGAGCGCTTCGAACGTGCGCAACAGCAACTCCGCGACCATCACATTGCGATGCGTCTTCGAGTCGGCCGGGATCACATACCACGGCGCGTACTCCGTCGAAGTCGCGGCCAGCGCGTCCTGATATACCGCCTGATATTTGTCCCACTGCTTGCGCGCTTCGAGATCGGCGACGTCGAATTTCCAGTGTTTGCTCGGATCGTCGATGCGCGCCTGCAGCCGCGTACGCTGCTCGTCTTTCGAAATGTGCAGCATGCATTTGACGATGGCCGTGCCGCTATACGCCAGCAACTCTTCGAACTGGCGGATGTGGCAGCAGCGTTGCACGAACGCTTGCGCGTCCAGAGTGCCGAGCACGGTGGGCACCAGCAGATCTTCGTAGTGACTGCGGTTGAAGATCGTCAGTTCGCCGGCGGCCGGCGCTTGCGAATGCACGCGCCAAAGAAAGTCGTGCGCGAGTTCAACGGGCGTCGGCGCCTTGAACGGCACGATGCGCAAGCCGAGCGGATCGACTTCGTGAAACACCGCGCGGATCGTGCCGTCCTTGCCGCTCGTGTCCATACCCTGCAGCACCAGCAATACGCGGCGCGTCTGCTGCGCGTGCAAGCATTCCTGCAAGGTGTCGAGCTTCGCGCCGATCTCCGACAGACGTGCCCTGTCGATGTCTTTCGAACCGCTCGAAAATGGCTTGGCGGCCGGGTCGAAGTCGCTCAGCGAGAATTTGCTTTTTTTCTTGCCGTCGTCGAAATACGGCACGCGGAAATCGTCGAGTTCGGGTTGCTTGGCCATCCACACACTCCGTGATCTGCGTTTAAAAAGACCCGCAAATGAAACGGGCCGTTGCCCCACTTTCGTTTCCGGCAACAGCCCGCGGTGGCTGAAGCGTGACGCCTCAGCCGTGCTTCTCTAGTTCAGCTTCAACTCAGGACAGCTTCTTCTTCAGCAGTTCGTTCACCTGCGCCGGATTGGCCTTGCCCTTGGTCGCTTTCATTGCCTGGCCGATCAGCGCGTTGAACGCCTTTTCCTTGCCGGCGCGGAATTCTTCGACCGACTTCTGGTTCGCGGCAAGCACTTCGTCGATGATCGCTTCGAGCGCGCCGGTATCCGAAATCTGCTTCAGCCCCTTCGCTTCGATGATGCGATCAGCGGCGGCTGCGTCGGTGGCCTTTTCTTCCCAGATCGCGAGGAAAATTTCCTTGGCGATCTTGTTGGAGATCGTGCCGTCAGCGATACGCTGCAGCAGCAACGCGAGTTGCGCGGACGACACCGGGCTCTCAGCGAAGTCGAGACCTTCGCGATTAAGTTGCGACGACACTTCGCCCATCAGCCAGTTAGCCGCGGCCTTGGCGTTGGCCGGCCCGACTTTGCTCACTACCGCTTCGTAGTACGCGGCCATAGCTTTGCTCGATGTCAGCACGTTGGCGTCGTACGGCGTCAAACCGTATTGCGCCACGAAGCGCTGTTGAATCGCCACCGGCAGTTCCGGCATCTCGCTCTTCACGCGCTCGACCCACGCCGCGTCGATCACGAGCGGCATCAGATCGGGATCGGGGAAATAGCGGTAATCGTGCGCGTCTTCCTTGCTGCGCATGGAACGCGTTTCGCGCTTGTCCGGATCGTAAAGACGCGTTTCCTGCACCACCGTGCCGCCATCTTCGATCAGTTCGATCTGACGGCGCACTTCGTACTGGATCGCTTCTTCGAGGAAGCGGAACGAGTTCAGGTTCTTGATCTCGGCGCGCGTGCCGAATTCGGCCTGACCGACCGGACGCACCGACACGTTGGCGTCGCAACGGAACGAGCCTTCTTGCATGTTGCCGTCGCAGATGCCGAGCCACGTCACGAGCGTGTGCAGCGTCTTGGCGTAGGCGACCGCTTCCGCCGCGCTGCGCATTTCCGGCTCGGTGACGATTTCGAGCAACGGCGTGCCGGCGCGATTCAGATCGATGCCGGTCATGCCCGCGAAGTCTTCGTGCAGCGACTTGCCCGCATCTTCTTCGAGGTGAGCGCGCGTGAGGTTGACGACCTTCTCGTACGCTTCCTTGCCCGCCTTTTCATTGGCCGGAACCTGAATCGTCACCTGGCCGCCCTGCACGACGGGAATTTCGTACTGGCTGATCTGATAGCCCTTCGGCAGATCGGGGTAGAAATAATTCTTGCGCGCGAAGATGCTGCGCGGCGCCACCGTCGCACCGATCGCGAGACCGAACTGGATCGCGCGCTCCACAGCGCCGCGGTTCATCACCGGCAAGGTGCCCGGCAAGGCCAGATCGACCGGGCTGGCTTGCGTGTTCGGCGCGGCGCCGAATTGCGTCGCGGTACCGGAAAAAATCTTCGATTGCGTCGACAGTTGCGTGTGGGTCTCCAGACCGATCACGACTTCCCATTGCTTGGCCATGGTGCTCACACTCCTGCCGGTGCTTTGCGGTGCCAGTCGGTCGCACGCTGGAACGCGTCGGCCACCTGCAGCATCCGGGCTTCATTGAAATAGTTGCCGATGATCTGCAAACCCACCGGACGCTGCGCATTCGCGCCCGCGCCGAAACCGCACGGCACGCTCATGCCCGGCAAACCGGCGAGGCTCACCGACAACGTGTAGATGTCGGCCAGATACATCTGCACCGGATCGTCGCCCTTCGCGCCGAGGTCCCACGCAACCGTTGGCGCGACCGGGCCCATGATCACGTCGCACTGCTTGAACGCTTCCTGGAAGTCCTGCGCGATGATGCGGCGGATCTTCTGCGCCTGCAGGTAGTACGCGTCGTAATAGCCGTGCGACAGCACGTACGCGCCGACCAGAATGCGGCGCTTCACTTCCGGACCGAAACCTTCGGCGCGCGACTTCTTGTACATGTCGAGCAGATCGCGATACTCCGCCGCGCGATGACCGAAGCGCACGCCATCGAAACGCGACAGGTTCGACGAAGCCTCAGCCGGCGCAATCACGTAGTACACCGGAATCGACAACTCCGTTTTCGGCAGCGAGACTTCGACCAGCGTGGCGCCGAGCGCTTCGCATTGCTTCAACGCGGCGTCGATCGAGGCGCGCACGTCGTCGGCAAGACCGGCGCCGAAATACTCTTTCGGCAGCCCGATGCGCAAGCCGGCGAGCGGCTTGCCGGCGCTGTCTTCTTTCCACGGCTTGCCGAGGTAGCGCGTGTAGTCTTCGTCGTCGCGCACGAGGCTGGTCGAATCGCGTTCGTCGAAACCGGCCATGGCGTTGAGCAGCGTCGCGCAATCGGCGGCGCTTTGCGCCATCGGACCGCCCTGATCCAGCGACGAGGCGAACGCGATCATGCCGTAACGCGACACGCGGCCGTACGTCGGCTTGATGCCGGTGATGCCGGAGAACGACGCCGGCTGCCGGATCGAGCCGCCGGTATCCGTGCCGGTAGCGGCAGGCGCGAGGCGCGCGGCCACGGCCGCCGCCGACCCGCCCGACGAACCACCCGGCACAGCCTTAACATCCCACGGATTCTGCACGGGACCAAAGTACGAATTCTCGTTGGACGAGCCCATCGCGAACTCGTCCATATTCGTCTTGCCCACGCACACCATGCCCGCCTTCTGCAGACGCGCGACCACGGTCGCGTCGAACGGGCTCTCGTAGTTCGACAGCATTTTCGAGCCGGCGGTGGAGCGCCAGCCCTTGGTGACGAACACGTCCTTATGCGCGATCGGCAGGCCGACCAGCGGGCCGGCGTGGCCGGTATGCAGCAGCGCGTCCGCGGCTTTCGCCTGCGCGAGCGTCAGTTCGGGATCGACCTGGATGAATGCATTCAGGCTGTTGGCCGCGTCGATCCGCTTCAGATAGAGCTGCGCCAGTTCGACTGCGGAGCATTCCTTGGCCGTCAATGCGGCGCGCAGTTCGGTCAGACTTTTTTCATGCATTGCGTTTTATCCTGAAGAGCGCGGCAGCGTAGTCACGCTGCCGTGGAGGCGTTCGGCTGCCCGCCGGCAAGCCGAGCCGAGGAAGCCGGAGACAACGGTCATGCAAGCGCCGGAGCCACGAGGCGAGATGCCGCTGGTGGCACATCGCCGGAAGGCCGGCTCGCGCGCCGCGCCCGGCTCGATGCGCGGGTTTTACTCGATCACCTTCGGCACGAGGTACAAGCCTTCCTGCACAGCCGGCGCCGGGCGCTGGAAAGCTTCGCGTTCGACCGTTTCGGTCACCGCGTCGTCACGTAGACGCAGCGCGACGTCTTCGATCTGCTCGATCGGATGGGCAAGCGGGGCGATGCCGGTGGTATCGACCGCCTGCATCTGCTCGACGAGGCCGAAAAAATCGTTGAGCTGGACAAGCGTGTGCTCAGCGTCGGCGTCGGCCAGTTCGAGCCGCGCAAGATGCGCGATGCGTTTTACATCGGTCAGGGTCAGAGCCATGCAGTCACCGGAAAATGTGGTGGACTGCCGCAGCACGGAAAAACAACGCTGCGACAGCGGGTTACGACGCTGGAGGAAGACCTCGAAAAAGGGGCCAGCGGAGGCAAAAAGTGCCGTCCGTTTCCTTCAAAACATCCAAAATTATAAGGTATCATTACGCGTTCGACCCAAACCCGGACCGACTTACCAAGGCCTTTCTGAACAATTCCCAAAGATAGTTCGGATTTTTCTGACCTGGCTTTGCACCGGCCTCCGGTAGACTCCCTCGCAGCTTCAAGTTCCTGTGGCGCCGCTTCCGCCCGGTTGAAGCTGTTATTTTTTCCGCTGCCGCCCTGCGCAACCATTGCGAGGCCCGGCTTCCAGCGAGACAGGATTTTGAATGTTCGGTTTTTTGCGCAGCTACTTCTCCAACGATCTGGCCATTGACCTCGGTACGGCCAACACGCTCATTTACATGCGTGGCAAGGGCATCGTACTTGATGAACCGTCGGTGGTCTCGATCCGCCAGGAAGGCGGTCCCAACGGTAAGAAAACCATCCAGGCAGTCGGCAAGGAAGCCAAGCAGATGCTCGGCAAGGTGCCGGGCAACATCGAGGCGATCCGCCCCATGAAAGACGGCGTGATCGCCGACTTCACCGTCACCGAGCAGATGATCAAGCAGTTCATCAAAACTGCTCACGAATCGCGCATGTTCTCGCCGTCGCCGCGCATCATCATTTGCGTGCCGTGCGGTTCGACCCAGGTCGAACGCCGCGCCATCAAGGAAGCCGCGCACGGTGCGGGCGCTTCGCAGGTGTACCTCATTGAAGAACCCATGGCCGCTGCGATCGGCGCCGGCCTGCCGGTGTCGGAAGCCACCGGCTCGATGGTCGTCGACATCGGCGGCGGCACGACCGAAGTCGGCGTGATCTCGCTCGGCGGCATCGTGTACAAGGGCTCCGTGCGCGTGGGCGGTGACAAGTTCGACGAAGCCATCGTCAACTACATCCGCCGCAACTACGGCATGCTGATCGGCGAGCAAACCGCCGAAGCCATCAAGAAAGAAATCGGTTCCGCCTTCCCGGGTTCCGAAGTCAAGGAAATGGAAGTGAAGGGCCGCAATCTGTCGGAAGGCATACCGCGCAGCTTCACCATCTCCAGCAACGAAATTCTCGAAGCCCTCACCGATCCGCTGAACCAGATCGTGTCGTCGGTGAAGATCGCGCTTGAACAGACTCCGCCGGAACTGGGTGCGGACATCGCCGAGCGCGGCATGATGCTCACAGGCGGTGGCGCACTGCTGCGCGATCTGGACCGCCTGCTCGCCGAAGAAACCGGCCTGCCGGTGCTCGTCGCCGAAGACCCGCTGACCTGCGTTGTGCGCGGCTCGGGCATGGCGCTCGAACGCATGGACAAGCTGGGCAGCATCTTCTCGTACGAGTAAGCGAGCCCGTCTCCATGTCAGTAGCGCGGATCAGGCAAACGGCCCCTTGCGGGCCGGTTTGCCGTTGGCTGGGCCTACCAGCCTCCGCGTGCTGAACGCGCGTCCCTCGCGCGCCGCCGTCTCACCCAACCGCTCACGCCCCCGGCGCCGACCATGGAATACAGTCCGCCGCCCCTGTTCAAGCAAGGACCGTCCGCCCTCGCACGACTCGTGTTTTTCGTCGTGCTGGCGCTCGCCCTGCTGATCTCCGACGCACGCTTCAAAACGCTCGAAATCGTGCGTGGCGTGCTCGGCGCGGGTCTTTATCCGTTGCAACGCGCGGCGCTCGTGCCGCGCGACATGTTCGTGGGCGCCGCCGACCTGGCCGTGACCAGCGCCACCCTGCGCAGCGAAAACGACAAACTGCGCACCAAAGATCTGCAGCTTTCGCAGCAAGCCAATACGGCCGCCGAACTGGCTGCCGAGAACGCTCATCTGCGTGCGTTGCTGCAGTTGTCGCAACGCTCCACCACGGAATCGCTGCCCGCCGAGATCCAGTACGACACGCGCGATCCGTTTACGCAGAAGGTCGTGATCGGCCGCGGTGCGCAGCAAGGCATCCAGAACGGTTCGCCGGTCGTCAATGAAGACGGCGTGATCGGGCAAGTGACGCGCGTGTTCCCGCTGCAAGCCGAGGTGACGCTGCTCACGGACAAGGATCAGGCGGTGCCTGTACAGATCGTGCGCACCGGCTTGCGCAGCGTGATTTACGGCACGCCGAAGGGCGACACGCTCGATCTGCGCTTCGTGCCGATCAGCGCCGACATTCAAACCGGCGACGAACTCGTCACCAGCGGACTCGACGGCGTGTATCCGCCGGGTCTGCCGGTCGCCAAGGTGGTGCGAGTCGACAAACAAGCCGACACGGCGTTCGCGCGCGTGATCTGCCTGCCGATCGCGCCGGTGCGCGGCGCACGCCAGTTGCTGGTGCTGCATTACGTGAACAATGTGCCGCCGCGTCCGGCCGAAGAGCCCGACGCAGCCACGGCCGCGAAAGACGCCAAAGCGAAAAAGGGCGGCAAACCGGCAGACGGCAAAGCTGCGGCGGACAAGTCTCCGGCAAAAGCAGGTGAAAAACCCGCCGCCGCCGAGAAACCTGCAGCCGCCAAGCCCGTCGAAAAAGCGCCGGCCAAACCGGCCGCCGCGGAGAAAAAGCCCGCCCCCGAAAAGAAACCGGCCGCTGAGAAGAACGCGAAGCCGCCAGCCAAGCCAGGGGCCCAGCCATGAACCGTCCGCAATACATTCTGCAGCCGGTCAATCCCTACTTCATCTCGTTCAGCCTCGCCGCGGCGTTCCTGCTGAACCTGATGCCGTGGGGACGCCTCCTCGGCGTGCCGGACTTCGTCGCGCTCGTGCTGCTGTTCTGGAACGTGCACCAGCCGCGCAAAGTCGGCATGGGCATCGCGTTTTCGCTCGGTTTGCTGATGGACGTGCATAACGCCAGCCTGCTCGGAGAACACGCGCTGGCGTACACGTTGTTGTCGTACGGCGCGATCACGATCCACCGCCGCGTGCTGTGGATGTCGCTCGGCGTGCAGACCTTCGCGGTCATGCCGCTGCTAGTCGTCGCGCAACTGGTGCCGTTCGTGATCCGTCTGTTGACGGGCGCGGCGTTTCCGGGTTGGGGTTATCTGATCGACGGCTTCGTCGAAGCCGCGCTGTGGCCGGTCACCAGCGTGCTGCTGCTGATGCCGCAGCGCCGCCCGGCCGATCCGGACGATACCCGGCCAATTTGATCCCGCATCGAGCCCGCCGGCCGTTCTGATGGAACCCACTTTGCCGGCCCGCTCGACGCGCATCGCTGTTCATGCCTTCCGGTTCCGGCCGGAAAAGGCGCACACTCATGATGGCCGTCACCCGGCCTTTTGCAGAATCGCATGACCGAATTCAAGGACACTCAGCAACAGCTCTCGAAGTTCCGCCTGCGCGTCGCGGCGGCGGGCCTGTTCGTGTTCGTCTGCTTCGGGCTGATCGGCTTCCGCTTCCTGTTCCTGCAGGTCTGGCACTACAGCAAATACTCGCTGCAAGCCGATGAAAACCGCATCTCCGTCGCGCCGATCGTGCCGAACCGCGGCATCATCACCGATCGTAACGGCGTCGTGCTGGCCAAGAACTACTCGGCCTACACGCTTGAACTGACGCCCTCGAAACTGAACGACTCGCTCGAAAACGTAATCGACAACCTGGCCACGGTCGTCTCGATCGACGCGCGCGACCGCCGCCGCTTCAAGAAACTCCAGGAAGACTCGAAGAACTTCGAGAGCCTGCCGATCCGCACCCGCCTGACCGACGACGAAGTCGCGCGTTTCACCGCGCAGCGCTTCCGTTTTCCCGGCGTGGAAGTGCGCGCGCGCCTGTTCCGCCAATATCCGCTCGGCCCGACCGCGGCGCACGTGATCGGCTACATCGGCCGGATTTCGCAGCGCGACCAGGATCGTATCGACGACGCCAGCGACCAGAACGACAGCGATCCGGACCACTACGATCCGCGTCTGGACGCGAACAACTACAAGGGCACCGATTACATCGGCAAGATCGGCGTCGAGCAGAGCTATGAGACCGAGTTGCACGGCCAGACCGGTTTCGAGGAAGTGGAAGTGACCGCCGGCGGCCGTCCGGTTCGCACGTTGTCGCGCACCCAGGCAACGCCTGGCAACAACCTCGTCCTGTCATTGGATATCGGGCTGCAGCAGGTTGCCGAGCAGGCCTTCGCGGGCCGCCGCGGCGCGCTGGTTGCGATCGAACCATCCACGGGCGACGTGCTCGCGTTCGTGTCCGCGCCGAGCTTCGATCCGAATTCGTTCGTCGACGGCATCGACCAGCAGACCTGGGACGATCTCAACAACTCGCCCGATCACCCGCTGCTCAACCGGCCGCTGCACGGCACCTATCCGCCGGGCTCGACCTACAAACCGTTCATGGCGCTCGCCGCGCTCACGCTGCATAAGCGCACGCCGGGCTGGGGCTTTCAGGATCCGGGTTCGTACACCTTCGGCGGCCACACGTTCCGCAACGACGTGCGCTCGGGCCAGGGCTGGGTCGACATGAACCGCGCGATCGTGGTGTCGAACGACACGTATTTCTACATGCTCGCGCACGATCTCGGCGTCAACAATATCGCCAACTTCATGAAGCCGTGGGGCTTCGGCCAGATCACCGGCATCGACATTTCGGGCGAGGCGCGCGGCATCCTGCCTTCCACGGAATGGAAGCGCAAGGCGTACCACAAGCCCGAACAGCAGCGCTGGTATGAAGGCGAAACGATCAGTCTGGGCATCGGCCAGGGCTACAACTCGTTCACCATTCTCCAGCTCGCTCACGCAACGGCCACGCTCGCGAACAACGGCGTCGTGATGAAGCCGCACCTCGTGCGCGACATCGAAAATCCGATTACGAAAGACACCCGGCCGGTCGTGCGCGACCCGAGCGACAAGATCGCTGTGAAGCAATCGGACATCGACATCATCAAGCGCGCGATGGAAGGCGTCGTGACCAACGGCACGGCGTCGAAGCTGTTCATTGGCGCGCAATACCAGGCCGCCGGCAAGACGGGGACGGCGCAGGTCTACTCGCTGCAGGGCGCGAACTACAAAGGCCACGCCATCGCTGAGCATTTGCGCGACCACGCGCTCTTCATCGCGTTCGCACCGGCCGAGCAACCGAAAATCGCGCTCGCGCTGATCGTCGAAAACGGCGGCTGGGGTGCGGAATCGGCGGGCCCGATCGCGCGCAAGGTGCTCGATTACTATCTCGTCGGCAAGAACAAGCCGGGCGCTCAGGCGGCGGCCATCGAGGCAGCGGCGTCGGCGACCGAAGATGCGTCCGCGCCCGAAGTCGGCGGCGCACCGTTGCCGCCGCAAGACGGAGTTCAGCCGGTCAAGGTCGCGGCGGGCTTCACGGCCCTGCCGATTCCCGGCGCGGCTTCGGCGGCAGCAGCGGCCTCCGCTGCGGCGGCCGCGAAAGCTGCATCCGCGGCAGCGCTTGCCTCCGCGCCGGCTGCTGCGTCGGCGCCCGTGGCCGCATCGACGTCCACCGCCGCAAAGAATCCAGCGTCGCGTAAATCCGGCGTCCCGCACAAACCCCGTCCGGCCAGCGCGCCGGCGCCGACTGCCGCCGCTCCGTCGCGCGATGACGGCATTCAGGCCACGTCGCCACGCCAGCCGGTTTCCGGCGGCATCGACGAGTAAGGAGAAAGGCATGCAATTCGACAAGCGCGCCTGGCTCGACCGCATCAAGCGGATGTTCGCGGGCTTCGACCGTCCGCTCGCACTGATCGTGTTCCTGCTGTTGTGCGTCGGCATCGTCACGCTATACAGCGCGAGTCTCGACGTTCCCGGCCGCGTGGAAGACCAGTTGCGCAACATCATGCTGACGTTCGTGCTGATGTGGGCGCTCGCCAATGTGCCACCCACCACGCTGATGCGCTTCGCGGTTCCACTCTATACATTCGGGATCGCGCTGCTGGTCGCGGTGGCGCTATTCGGCCTCACGCGCAAGGGCGCGAAGCGTTGGATCAATGTCGGCGTGGTGATCCAGCCGTCGGAAATCCTGAAGATCGCCACTCCGCTGATGCTCGCGTGGTACTACCAGCGGCGCGAAGGCGTGATGCGCTGGTACGACTTCCTGGTCGGTCTGTTGATCCTCGCCGTGCCGGTCGGCCTGATCGCCAAGCAGCCCGACCTCGGTACCGCCGTGCTGGTGTTCGCGGCCGGCCTCTTCGTGATTTACTTCGCGGGCCTGAGTTTCAAGTTGATCGTGCCGGTGCTGATTGCAGGCGTGATCGCGGTGGCTTCGATCGCGGCGTTTCAGGACAAGATCTGTCAGCCGCAAGTGCAATGGCCGTTGATGCACGACTACCAGAAGCACCGCATCTGCACGCTGCTCGATCCGACCTCCGATCCGCTCGGCAAAGGCTTCCACACGATCCAGGCGGTTATCGCGATCGGCTCCGGTGGTCCGCTTGGCAAAGGCTGGCTGAAGGGCACGCAGGCGCATCTGGAGTTCATCCCCGAGAAGCACACCGACTTCATTTTCGCGGTGTTCTCCGAAGAGTTCGGGCTGGCGGGCGGCATCGTATTGCTCACGCTATACATGCTGCTGATCGCGCGCGGGCTGTATATCGCGGCGAATGGCGCAACGCTGTTTGGACGCTTGCTGGCCGGCTCGTTGACGATGGCGTTCTTCACCTACGCGTTCGTGAATATCGGCATGGTGAGCGGCATCTTGCCGGTGGTCGGCGTGCCGTTGCCGTTCATGAGTTACGGCGGTACTGCGCTGACGACGCTTGGTGTCGCCATCGGCCTGATCATGAGCGTCGCGCGACAGAAGCGGTTGATGCAGAGTTAGCGCCGCGAAGCCGCGCGCACGGCACCGACAACACCACAAGCAAAAGGGGCGCTCTTCACACACGGAGCGCCCCTTTTTGTATTCAGCGGCGTAATCAACCGCCTCGGGTTTACTGCGGCTTCACTTCCTTCTGATCCCGCAACTGCGCGCTGAGTTGCTGATACTTGAGCCGCGCCGCCGGATCGCCCTGCGCCGCCGCGGCCGCGTAATAAGCGCGCGCCACGTTGAGATTCTTCTCCACGCCGTCGCCGCCTCGCTCGTAGAACGAACCCGCTACGTATTGCGCGGTCATGTCGCCGCCCTCCGCCGCTTTCTTGTACCAGACGAACGCCTGTTTGTTGTCGCGCTCGGTGCCACGTCCATCGAGGAACTGATTCGCCAGCGCCAACTCCGCCTGCACGTGCCCTTGCTGCGCCGCCTTCAGGAACCAGCGGTGCGCCTCGACCGGATCGCGCCCGACGAACTCGCCATCGTCGTACATCTTGCCGTACACGTATTGCGCATGCGACATGTTGGCGTCGGCGGCCTTACGCAGCCATTTCTTGCCTTCATCGATATTCGCGGGCGCGCCTTCGCCGTTGAGCAGCATCATCGCGTAGTTGAACTCGGCGAGCCGGCTGCCGCGCTCGGCGGCCTTGCGGAACTCGGCAAGCGCCGCGCCCAGATTGCCGGCGTTGTAGTCGGCGACCGCGGTTTGCGTCTCCGGATCGTTCGACTTCGCAACGCGGCTGTCTTGCGCATAGGCCACCACATTCGCCATCAATGCCGCTGTGACTGCCAGACGCACCACGACGCACTGCACCATCCCCTTCATGACCTCACCTCCTGCAGCGCCTGGCGAGTCGCGCGCAACATCCACATGACGTCCGCGGCCAGAGCGATGAAACGAAAACCGGCATCGCGATGCTGCTTGGCACCCGCGACGTCCATGGCAAAAATACCGGCGGCAATGCCCGCCTTGTCCGCGGCGCTGACGATGCGCGCCATCGCGGCCTGCACGTCGGCGTGCTTCGAATCGCCGAGATGACCGAGGCTCGCGGCGAGGTCGGCCGGTCCGACGAACAGGCAATCGACGCCCGGCGTCGCCGCGATCTTTTCCACCTCCTGCAAGCCGCGCGCCGACTCGATCTGCACGATGGTCGCGATCTGCGCGTTGGCCGTCTGCACGTAGTCGCGCCGCATGCCGTACCCCGCGGCGCGCACCGCGCCGGCGACGCCGCGCTCACCATCGAGCGCTCCGGCGGTCGGATATTGCGTGAGACGCACGGCACGTGCCGCCTCGTCCGCGGATTCGATATTCGGGAACATCAGCGTGCGCGCGCCGGCATCCAGCACGCGCTTGACGAGCCACGCCTCGCTGGACGGCACGCGCACCACCGGCTCGCTCGGCAGATGCGCGGCAGCGATCGCGCGCAATTGCGAGGCGACGTCGCCGCTATCGTTCGGCGAGTGCTCCATGTCGATCAGCAGCCAGTCGTAACCGGCGTGCGCGAGCGCTTCGGCGGCGGCGTCGCTGCCGAGCGAGAGCCATAGCCCGAACAGCGGATCGGTTTCTTTAAGGCGTAACTTGAGGGGATTGGTGAAGGTGCTCATCGCCGCGCTCCGTGACGATGAAGCGGCGCTTCGCCTGAACTGCGGGTAAGCATGCTGGCCTCGTGGGCCAGATGAGCGCGCGGGCCGTGGCGGCCCGGCTGCTTGCTGCGACGCAATGCGGTGACCGGCATGTCTCGCTCCGTGTGGTTGTCGGAGCGATCATACCGTGACAATAACGCGGGGGTTGGCGTTCCCCCGCGGAGTCTTCCTTCGGGGGACGAGGCGCCGCCGGGTTTAGTCGCGGACCACGTCGGCCCAGCAATTCGGCGTCTCGTACAGGCGCAGCATGTGCAGACGCAGATTCACGCCGTAGTGCGCGTCGTAGACATTCGCGAGAATGTCGAACGCGACAGCGGCAAGATTTTCGACGGTAGGAATGCGATCGAGCACGACCGTCTTGTGGCCGGCCATCGTTTCCAGGAAACCGCGCACCTGCGTGTCGCCTTCATAGACGAGAAACGCATGGTCCCACTTGTCGACGAGATGCTCGACGGCGAGCGACTTCACGTCGGCGAAGTCCATCACCATGCCGCGATCGGGCGCGCCTTCGGTGTCGACCAGATCGCCTTGCAGCGTGATTTCGAGCACATAGCGATGACCGTGCAGATTACGGCACTGGCTGCGGTGATCAGGAATGCGGTGACCCGCGTCGAATTCGAGTTTTCGTGTAATCGTCAGCACGGCAAATCAGGGAATGTTCAGATACTTGTGGGTCTGCATCGACAGGCGCCATTGCGGATGGCGTTTGCACCAGTCGATCGCGAGCTTGGTGTTGATGTCGCGCGACGGACCGTCCATGGGCTGGACGAGGAAATACTCGAAGTCGAGCTTCGCATACTCGGACAAACGCTGGTTGTCCTGCGGAATCACGACCTTCAATTCGTTGCCCTTGGTCACGACGAGCGGCGCGTCGGCCTTCGGGCTCACGCAGATCCAGTCGATCGTTTCGAGCACCGGCAGCGAGCCGTTGGTTTCGATGGCGATTTCGAAGCCGGCGGCATGCAGCGCGTCGACCAACGGCGGGTCGATCTGCAGCATCGGCTCGCCGCCCGTGCACACCACGAAACGCTCGCCCTCGCCTGCCGGCCATTGCGACGCGATCATCTGCACCAGATCGTCAGCCGTGCGGTACTTGCCGCCGTTCTCGCCGTCGGTGCCGACGAAATCGGTATCGCAGAAGCGGCACACCGCCTCGGCACGATCTTCTTCGCGGCCCGACCACAGGTTGCAGCCGGCGAACCGGCAGAAGACAGCCGGACGCCCGGCATTCGCGCCCTCGCCCTGCAACGTGTAGAAGATTTCCTTGACCGCGTAAGTCATGCTGCTTTCTGCCCTGTGTTCCTGAAAATTATTGCCTGAGTTGCGCTGCTGCGCCGAGCGTCATCAGACCGGCGCCTCGGTGACCTTCTCACCCGAGAGATACGCTTCGTAGCCGCGCTTGCGCAAGCGGCACGCCGGGCACTCGCCACAACCGAAGCCCCATGCATGCAATTCGGCGCGTTCGCCGACATAGCAAGTATGCGTCTCGACGCGCACCAGCTCGACCAGTTCGTCGCCGCCGAGCTCGTGCGCAAGGCGCCACGTGTCGGCTTTGTCGAGCCACATCAACGGTGTCTCGAGCAGGATGCGCGTGTCCATGCCGAGGTTCAACGCTACCTGCAACGCCTTCATCGTGTCGTCGCGGCAATCTGGATAGCCCGAGAAATCCGTCTCGCACATGCCGCCGACCAGCACCTGCAAACCACGCCGATATGCAATTGCCGCCGCGATGGTCATGAACATCAGATTGCGGCCCGGCACGAACGTATTCGGCAAACCGTTGGCCGTGGCTTCGATCTCGATCTCACGCGTCATGGCGGTATCGCTGATCGCGCCGAGCACCGACAGATCGATCATATGGTCGTCGCCGAGGCGGTCGGCCCACGCGGGGAATGCGCGCGCGACGGCGTTGCGAAACCCCTCGCGGCATTCCAGTTCGACGCGGTGCCGCTGACCGTAATCGAAGCCCAGCGTCTCAACCGTTTCATAACGTTCGAGCGCCCAGGCGAGGCACGTGGCGGAATCCTGGCCGCCGGAAAACAGCACCAGAGCGCTACGTTTAGCGTCGTTGCGGATCACCGTGAAACTCCGTGAATGAAGAGTGCCACGTCGCGCTGCGCGAGGTGCGCCATGCAAGCAACGCGGCGCGACGCGTGCCGGCACTGCTGCCGGCCCAAAGCAGTATAGGCCGCGCCTTCCGCATGCAGAGTCGCTGGGCGCTTATACCGTTAATCGTCGGGCGAAGGGTTCGGTGCTGGTGGCGGCGTTGCCGCGCGGCACTCAGGCGACGCACTCACGTGCAAGTCCTTGAACTGGCGCGATTTTATCACGCGACGCCGAATGCCGCCGAGCGCGCCCTGCCGCATGGCGCGCGAAAACCGAAGCAACGGATGCCCGTCACGCCCGTCACAATAGGGGCACAAAAAGGAAAAGCCCCAGGAATCTTGCGATTTCCTGGGGCTGAATCCTGGTGGCCTGGGACGGAATCGAACCATCGACACGCGGATTTTCAATCCGCTGCTCTACCAACTGAGCTACCGGGCCAACGAAGAACGAAATAATATCAAAGGGTCAGCAGCAGGGCAAGCCCCTCGTCGAAAAAATCTGCGGAAGTGACAACCGCGCGCGGAACGCCGGCTTCACTTCCGCCTGGTACTCACCTTCACTCGCCTTTGTTTTTGCCGAGATCGACGCCGAGCTGCTTGAGCTTGCGATACAAGTGCGTGCGCTCCAACCCGGTCTTCTCCGCCACGCGCGTCATGCTGCCGTTCTCACGCGCGAGGTGATATTCGAAGTACGCGCGCTCGAACGCATCGCGTGCGTCGCGCAGCGGAATGTCGAACGAGATCGAGGCCGTTTGCGCAGCCAGCGCGCCGCTGCCCATGCCATCGGTCGAGAGCATCGGCAAGGCCGCCGCCGAAGCCACGGCCGAAGCACTCACCGGCAACACCGGCTTGGCTGCCGCGCCGCCGGGCGCACCCACCGCAGTTCCGCGCGCGAGCCCCTGCTCGACGGCCTTCAGCAGCTTCTGCAGCGCAATCGGCTTCTCGAGGAAATTGAGTGCGCCGATCTTGGTTGCTTCAACCGCCGTGTCGATGGTTGCATGCCCGGACATCATGATTACCGGCATGGTCAGCTGCCCTTGCGCGGCCCATTCCTTGAGCAAGGTCACGCCGTCGGTGTCGGGCATCCAGATGTCGAGCAGCACCAGGTCAGGCGCCTGGCGCAAACGGAACTCGCGCGCTTCCTGCGCGTTTTCCGCGGCCTCCACGACATGCCCTTCGTCGCTCAGGATCTCCGAGAGCAATTCCCGGATGCCCATTTCATCATCTACCACCAGGATGGTTGCCATTTACGCTGCCTTTGTCTGCACTGTTGCTTTTGTCTTTCCCTGCGACGCACCGCCGTGCGCCGGACGCGGCCCTGTTCCGGGTGCCGCGGCATCGTCTGCCAGTTGAAGGAAGAGAATCGAAATCTGCGCGCCCTCGATGACATCGCCCGCTTTCATACGATTGCGGATGTCGATGCGCGCGCCGTGTTCATCGACGATCTTCTTGACCATCGCAAGACCCAGGCCCGTACCTTTGGCCTTGGTCGTCACGTAAGGCTCGAATGCACGTGTGAGGATACGCGCGGGAAAGCCCGCTCCGTTATCCGACACCGTCAGACGTACCGCGACGTGTACTTTGCCTTCCGCGTCGGGGTCTCCGTATTCTACTGTCCTTGTCTCGAGCAACACATGTGGATGCTCGAGGTCCGCAACCGCATCCTGCGCGTTCTGCAGCAGGTTGTGAATCACCTGACGCAATTGCGTCGCGTCGCCACGGATCGCCGGCAACGCAGCGAGCTCCACTTGAATAGCGCCCTTGCCCTCTTCGATACCGTACAGCGTGAGCACTTCGCTGACCAGATCGTTCAGTTGCAAATGCGCGAGCACCGCTGGCGGCGTACGCGCGTAGTCGCGGAAGTTGTCGACCATCTGCTTCATCGCGGCGACCTGGTTCACGATCGTGGTCGCGCCGCGCTTCAACACGTCGGCATCGGATGGCGACAGCTTGTCGGCGAGCTTCATCTGCAAACGTTCGGCCGAGAGCTGGATCGGCGTGAGCGGATTCTTGATCTCGTGTGCGAGCCGCCGCGCGACTTCACCCCACGCGATTGAACGCTGCGCGGAGATCACGTCCGAGATATCGTCGAACACCACGACGTAGCCGGAGGTCTGCATGTCTTCCGCGTCGCGGTCCGTCGCGGAGACGAGCCGTGCGCCGCGCACGAGCAAGGTGAGCGGCTCGGTTTCGCCCGGCACCTGCACCGAGAACTGCTGCTGCCAGTGGCCGCGATCGTCGTGACCATCGCCGCTCGCGGCTTCGCGATCGGCAAACGCTTTACGGACCATACCGCCGAATTCGCTCAGCACGCCGATCTGATCCAGCGCCGAACCCATCACCGCCTGGAACGGCTGACGGAATATCCGCTCGGCACCGCGATTCGCTGTGGTCAGCCTGAACTGGCGGTCGAACACGAACACGCCGGCGGTCAGGTTCGCGAGAATGCTTTCCAGATACGCCTTCGAATGTTCGAGCGCAATGCGATTGTTCTCGACCGCCGCGCGCGCTTCGGACAACTGCCGCGTCATCGCGTTGAACGACTGCGTGAGAAAGCCCAGTTCGTCGCGCGATTTGATTTCGCGCTTCGGCGTGTAATCGCCTTCGGTGATTTCCTTGGTGCCTTGCGCCAGCAGGAACAACGGCCGCGCGAGCTGGTTGCCGAGCGCAAGCGCCAGCATCATTGCGATGAAGGTGGCGAGGAACAGCGCGAGCGTCAGCGTGCCGATATACATCTTGCGCAGACCCGTGCGGCCGAGCGCCTTCTCCTGGTACTCGCGATAGGCGCGCTGCACCGCGTCGGCATTACGCGCGAGCGTGGGCGACACCGGCTGCGTGAGTTGCAGGAAGCGTTCGGTGGGCTGCAGCAGCGAGGCATTCGCATCGGGGATACGTTGCACCACGCGCAGCCGCAACACGCCCTTGCTGCCATGCGCGTGAGGATCGCCGTCCACTTCGCCTTCGATCGCCGCATAGCCGCGGCCGCGCGCCTGATCGATCATCAACGGCGTGGGCAAATCGTTCGGCACAAGCGTCGCGTAGTTGCCCGATGCCTGCGCGACCACGTGCATTTCGGGCGTCGCACCGGACATGCTGCGCGTGGGTTCGACGATCGTCGCATCCTGCACGCCGAACTGATCGCGCAGACGCAGCAGCGTAAGCGTGGTGCCGGCGGCATCCGCGCTCGCCAACTGTTCCGACATCAACCGGCCCTTGGTCTGCAGATCGGACAGTGACGCGTCGAGCATGCCGCGCCCGAGATTCAAACCGGACGTGAGCGCTGTTTCGACGTTCACATCGAACCACGACTCGATACTGCGCGACACGAACTGATACGACACGACGTAGATGATCCCGCCGGGCACCACGCCGACCAGCGCCATGAAGAACGCAAGTTTGGCCAATAGCCGCGTGCCGAACTTACCCTTCCTCAGCCGCGCGATGATGATGATGACGAGCGTCGCCACCACCAGCAAAAAGATCATCGCGACCACGAGGTTGGCCGCGTAGAGCCACTGGTAATAGCGGTCGAAGAATTCGGTGTTCGCGCTGGCCGCGGCCAGCAGCACGAGCAGCAACACGGCCGTGACGGCGACCGTCGACACCAGCACGCGCACGACGATGCTGCTGACACTGGTAGCGGAGCGCACTTTATTTAGCACGTTCGGTCACCGTGAAGGTAAAGCGCTTCCATTCGGACGCGAGGTTCCAGTCGCGGTTGTTCACCGCGTCGATCTGGAACGGCTTGGGCATCAGCGCGATGTCGAGTTGCATACGCACCGACGCGTTATAAGTCTCGCCGACACGCACTTCACTTCGGTCGATCACGTGCCACGACGTGATGTGCTTGATCACTGCGAGCGCATCCTTGAGCGTAGTGAAGCCGAGCTGCAAACCGCCGGACGACACGCTCGACACGCGATATTCGCGCGTGAGCGGCTGGAACGACAGGCGAATGCTTTGCGACACGCTCACCGGCTGCTCGTCGAACCAGTACCAGCGCGGCCGGCTCAGTTCGAAGTCGGTCGTGAAATAAAGCGGAATGCCTTTATTGACCGCGTCTTCGAGGTTGCTGTTCAGATCGAAGTCGAAACGCGCGTCGAGATTCCAGCCGGTGTTGTCGGATTGCAGCGACGCACGCTGGACCGCGATCGAGTCAGCGTGCGCCACGCCCGGCGCCGCCAGCCATACGGCCAGCGCGATCCAGAGCACGGCAGCGAGCCGAAGCGGGAAGAAGCGTTTGATGGTCACCGTTTCTGAAAGCGCGCGTAGAAAAATCCGTCGTGGTCTGAGTTCGCGCCGGCGCTGTCTTCAGCGGGTTGTCCGGCATGAGAACCGGCCGATGTGTCGGCGGGCGCGCGAGCGACTGAAGGCAACAGTTGCCCCGGCGCGTCCAATCGTACCGCATCCTGATACTTGTTTCCAAACCACTGCGCCTGCAACTCGCCTTCTTCCGGAAAGATCGAACACGTAACGTAGAGCAACTCGCCGCCTGGCTTCACGAGCGGCCACAGGGCGTCGAGAATGCGGCGCTGCTCGGCGACCAGCGCGGGAATGTCCGACGCGCGGCGCAGCCAGCGGATATCCGGATGGCGCCGCACGATGCCCGACGCCGAGCACGGCACGTCGGCCAGAATGCGGTCGAACGGCTGGTCGATGTCGTCGTGCCATTTCGCCGGCGCGCCCGCGTCGCCGATCCGCACTTCCGCTTCGAGCTTGAGGCGCTGCAGATTTTCACCGATACGACGCGCGCGCGACGCATCGCTTTCGAGCGCGACGAGCTGGAGTTTGGCGAGTTCGAGCAGATGGCCCGTCTTGCCGCCGGGCGCCGCGCAGGCGTCGAGCACGCGCATGCCGTCGCGCACGCCGAGCAGTTGTGCGGCGAGTTGCGCGCCGGCGTCCTGCACCGAGACGACGCCGTCGTTGAAACCCGGAATGCGGTCGACCGGCATCGGCGTGACGAGCTTGACGGCGTAGTCGCCGGCCTTGCTCGCGGCAATATGATGGTTTTGCAGCATTTGCAGGTAGCCTTCGACTGTCGAGTGACGCGCGTTCACCCGCAGCGTCAGCGGGCCTTGCGTGTTGCCGGCGGCGAGCACCGACTGCCATGCGTCGGGCCATGCGCGTTTGACCGCGTCGATCCACCATGCCGGGTAGTTCCAGCGCGCCACTTCATCGGCCTGTGCGGCGTTCAATAGCGTTTCGCGCTCGCGCAGAAAATTGCGCAGGACGGCGTTGACGAGGCCCTTCGCAAAGGCGAATTCACGACGTGCGCCGATCGCGTTCACCGCCTGATCGACCACCGTGAACGGCGCGTAGGCAGCGTTTGCTTCGTCGTCGACGAGCAGGGCCAGCGAGCAGGCGAGCACATGGCCGACGTGCGGCGGAGGCGCCTTTTTCACCAGCTTCGCGATCAGCCACTCGGCCGTCGCGAGACGCCGCATGGTGCGGTACGCGATGTCCTGCACCGCGCCACGCGCGGCGGCGGCGCTGCCCTCGGGCGCGGACACGAAGACGGATTGCAGCGCGGCCGGCAAGGCTGCGCCGAGACGCACGGCGCCGACCGCCTGGCCCGCGCAGTCGAGCGCGAAACCGAGCGATTCGGGCGCGAGATGCAGCATCGACAAACGTGATTCGCGCGGACGAGCCGATGAGGAAGCAGTACGCGAAGAAGGCTTTGTGGTCATGAAGAAGGCTAAAGCGGGCCGCGCGGGAGCGCGCGACACAATCAGCACACATTGTAGCGTGGCGCGGCGCGCGGGCCGGCGGGCGGTCCGTGAGCGAGCCGACTGCGGATCTGCGACGAACGGGAAAGTGTGGGGCTGGAGGGCGGGTTCAGCGATTTGGTGCGAACTTGGGATGGCGCGACGCACCGGCCCGCGGGCAGTCCATAAGCGTAGCGATTGCAAATCCACGGCGGGCGGGAAGACCGGCATTTGAAGCGCAGGGTCAAAGATCCGGTGCGGACCTTCAGACGCCGGTGAAGAGAATGATGTTCACGTGATCTGCAGCGCCATCACTAGCTCACGCTCCATCGCGCCGGAATAAAAAAGGCGAGTCAGCCGACTCGCCCTTCCTCACACCGCGCAAAGTGCCGCGCGGCGTTATTCGAAGCGCCCCGTACGCGCCATTTCCATCAAGCGCGCGATGCGCTCTTCGGTGGCCGGGTGCGTGGAGAACAGATTCGCGATGCCGCCGCCCGACAGCGGATTCATGATCATCATTTGCGCGGTGGCCGGATGCTGCTCGGCCGTGGGGAACGGAATCCCGCTCGCGTAACGATGGATCTTGTCGAGCGCCGAAGCGAGCGCCTGCGGGTCGCCGGAAATCTGCGCGCCGGCACGATCCGCTTCGAATTCACGTGCCCGCGAAATCGCCATCTGGATCAACGCACCGGCGATCGGCGCCAGGAGCGCTACGGCGATGCCCGCGATCGGGTTCGTGGAACGGCCGTTTTCGTCGCGGCTGCCGAAGAACATCGCGAAGTTCGCCAGCGCGGAAATGGCGCCGGCCATGGTGGCCGAAACGGTCGAGATCAGAATGTCGCGATGCTTCACGTGCGCGAGTTCGTGCGCCATGACCCCGCGCATTTCGCGCTCGGACAGCACGCGCAGAATGCCGGTGGTCGCAGCGACCGCCGCATGCTCCGGATTGCGGCCGGTGGCGAACGCGTTCGGCGCGTCTTCATTGATCAGGTAGACGCGCGGCATGGGCAGTCCGGCGCGCGTGGAGAGCTCGCGCACCATGCGATAGAACTGCGGCGCACTGGTTTCGTCGACTTCCTGCGCGTTGTACATGCGCAGGACCATCTTGTCCGAGAACCAGTACGAAAAGAAATTCATCCCAAGGGCGATCACGAGCGCGATCGTCATGCCGCGCGACCCGCCGATCATCCCGCCGATCACGATGAAAAGGGCCGTGATCGCGGCCATCAACATCGCGGTTTTGACCCAATTGAACATGTCTGCAACTCCTTGCCCTAACGCGGGGTTCAAATCTGCACCGCGTGATCGCGGCGCTCGATTGTAAGCGAAATGTTAGATATGGGCGCGCAGGGAAAATTCAATCATCTTGATGCGGTGGCGAGCTTGAGGCCCAAGCCGACGAAAGCGCTGCCGACACCCCGACCCAGCCACTTCTTCACCGACGGCTGGCCCGAAAAGCGCCGCGTCACACTGCCCGCGATCCACGCGACAAAACTGTTCCAGAGCATGCTCATCACGACGAACACCGCTCCGAGCGTGAGGAAGGCAAGCGCTTTGTGGTCGCTGCCGGTCGTCACGAACTGCGGGAAGAACGACACGAAAAACAGTACCACCTTGGGGTTCAGCACGTTGGTCCAGAAGCCTTGCAGGAAAAGCTGGCGTAGCGATTTGGGCGAGCCGGCCGCGCGCGCTTCGCCCGCAGCCTGGTCGGCGGCTGGCTTCGCGAAGAGCAGGCGCACGCCGAGATACATCAGATAAATAGCGCCGACGAACTTGATGACCGTGAATGCGGTGGCCGATGCGGCCAGTAGCGCGGTCAAGCCGAACGCGCAGGCGAGCGAGTGAACGCAGCAGCCGGCGGAAATGCCAAGCGCCGACATGAGACCCGCGCCACGGCCTTGAGCGACACTGCGCCCGACGATATAAGCCGTATCGGGACCGGGCGTCACGTTCAGGAGAAAGACCGCGACGACGAAAAACTCGAAATGGGTGATGCCAAACATGGAAATCCTCGAAATCCGGGCTATTGCATGGAGGATTCTAACGCGCGGCAGACCTGTCCAGCGGGGTCTTGAACATCGTCCGAATGGACGATGTTCAGGTCATGCGCGACAGTATTACTTTGCTTCGGGAAGTTGAAAGCGCTGCCCCACAGCCAGCGTCGAGCCGGCCAGGAATTCGCGCACCGGCAGGCGTTTGCCGCCGGGTTTCTGCAATTGCGTGAGACGCAGCGCGCCTTCGCCGCAGGCTACGATCACGCCGTCGGGAGAGATGTCGGTGATCGTGCCGGGTGCGCTCCTGGCTTGCACATCGGTGGGAACCGCAGCCCAGAGCTTGATCGACGTGCCGTCTTCAAGCGTGCCGACACCGCCAGGGAACGGGTCGAACGCGCGCACCTGGCGCGCGAGCACCGCCGCCGGGCGGCGCCAATCGAGCGCGGCTTCGTGCTTGCCGATCTTTTCCGCGTAGGTCACGCCGTCCGCGGGCTGCGGGGTCGCCGCCAGTTTGCCTGTGCGCTCGAGTTCGATCAGCGCCTCGACGATCAGCTTCGCGCCGTCTTGCGCGAGACGGTCGTGCAACGTGGCCGTCGTGTCGTCGACGGAAATCGCGGTGCGCGCTTCGGAGATCATCGCGCCGGTGTCGAGGCCGACATCCATCTGCATCAGCGTAATGCCGGTTTCGGCGTCACCCGCTTCGATCGCGCGATGAATCGGCGCTGCGCCGCGCCAGCGCGGCAACAACGATGCGTGAATGTTGATGCAGCCAAGCGGCGCAATATCGAGCACTTCCTGCGGCAGGATCAGGCCGTAAGCGGCCACCACCATCACGTCGTGCGGCGTGGCGCGCAATTGATCGATCGCGGCGGCGGCTTCGGCTGGATATTTGCCGGCGCGGCGCAGCGAAGGCGGCTGGGCGACGGTCAAGCCATGCTCCTGCGCATAGCGCTTGACCGGACTCGCCTGCAATTTCATTCCGCGTCCGGCGGGCCGATCCGGCTGGGTCAGCACGAGCGGCACCGGGAAACCGGCGCTGTGAATCGCGGCCAGCGCGGCCGCGGCGAACTCCGGCGTACCAGCAAAGATAACGCGCAACGAATGACTCATGAACGGGAGTGGTAGGCGAGGTGAACGCGAATTACATTGCGTGGGCGAGCTTCTTCATCTTGCTCTTGATGCGCGTCTGCTTCAGCGACGACAGGTACTCGACGAACACGCGGCCCATCAGGTGATCCATTTCGTGCTGGATGCACACCGCGAGCAGGCCTTCACAGTCCATCTCGAAGGTTTCGCCCTTCTCGTTGAGCGCCCGCACGCGCACTTTCTCGGCGCGCTCGACATTGTCGTAAATGCCCGGCACCGAGAGACAGCCCTCTTCCGACAGCTTCCTTTCGTCGCTCGACCAGATGATTTCGGGGTTGATGAAGGCGAGCAGTTCGTTGTGGTCGTCCGACACGTCGATCACGATCACGCGCTCGTGCACGTCCACCTGGGTCGCGGCCAGCCCGACGCCGGGCGCGCCGTACATGGTTTCGGCCATGTCCTTGACGAGGCGGCGGATGCGGTCGTTGACCTCCGCGACCGGCTTCGCGATCTTGTGCAGCCGTTTGTCCGGGTAGTTGAGGATATTCAGTAAAGCCATGATCTCGAGTGTGATTTTCGGGCGCCGCTGACCGTGGGAAGGCCCGCGTTGGCCTTTCGGCCAGGTTGTGAGCCCGTCGCGTTACGCAGAGGATAGATGGTGTCGAACCGGTTCGATTCAACGCGCCTCGTGCGCCAAACGACGAGCCCGCGCGGGTGGGCGCGGCGCCGCAGTTATTTCGGATGATGAAAATTTTAGCATGGCGCCCGCCTGCCCGCTGGCCCTGCAGGAGGATCGACACGTAATGCACACCTTGCCCGCAACCGAAATTGAACTCGCCGCATGGCTGCGGCTTGCACTCGCGCCGGGGCTAAAACCGGCTGCGCTGCGCCTACTGCTGGGCGCGTTTGGATTGCCGAAAGCGATTTTCGATCAAACGCCCGAGGCGCTCGCCGAGATTGCTGGTGAAGCCGCGGCACGCGCGGCGCTGGCGCCGACGGGCCCCGGATTCGAGGCCCAGCTGGACGCGGTGATCGCGTGGCGCGAGCAACCCGGTAATCAGGTCGTGACGCTCGACGACCCCGCTTACCCGCCGGCGCTGCTGACCATGCCCGATCCGCCACCGCTGCTATATATAAAGGGCCGGTTGAAACTGTTGCATACGCGAGCAGTCGCCCTCGTGGGAAGCCGCAGCGCTACACCGCAAGGCGTCGAAGACGCGGAGCGGTTCGCGCGCGAACTGTCGGTGGCCGGTGTCACCGTCGTCTCGGGGCTCGCGCTCGGCATCGACGGCGCCGCGCATCGGGGCGGGTTAGAGGGCGTCGGCGGCACCGTCGCCGTGATCGGTACCGGCGCGGACCTCGTGTATCCGGCGGCGCATCACGCGCTGGCGCGCCAGATCGCGGTACAGGGCGCGATTCTCTCCGAATGGCCGCTCGGCACGCCCGCGCGCGCCGCCAATTTCCCGCAGCGTAACCGTCTGATCGCCGGGCTCGTCAGCGGCGTGGTGATCGTCGAAGCGGCGATGCGCTCCGGTTCGCTGATCACGGCGCGGCTCGCCAATGAGATGGGACGCGATATCTTCGCGCTGCCCGGCTCGATTCACGCACCGCTCTCGCGCGGGTGTCATCGAATCATCAAGCAGGGCGCGAAGCTGGTGGAAACGCCGGATGAAGTGCTGGAGGAGCTGGGCTTTGCGCGGCGGGCAGCGCCGCGGGTGGCGTCGGGGTCGGCGCATGCCGTTCTTTGGGGCGGTGTCGATTCACCGAATACATCAGCGGTCAGCGGGACGGTAGCAGGCGAGCCCAAGTCGGCTGGAGCACAGACGGCAGAACCATCTCCGACCGAAGCAGCAGCGGCAGGTTCTGCGACGCCGGTCGCCGCGCCGCCTTGCCCACCGGTCGCCCCGGAAGCACAGCGCCTCCTCGCCGCGCTCGGTCATTCGCCCACCACGCTTGAAATTCTCGCCACCCGCACCGAGATGGAGGACGCGGCACTGCAAACCACCTTGCTGCAACTCGAACTCGCCGGCCAGGTGAGCGTGCTGCCCGGCGGCCGCTTCATGCGGACGAGCCACGGCTGACCTCGCATTGATCAGAGTTGACCACCATTCGGGATCGGCCATGCTACATTCGCGCCAAAGCACCTGACAAAAGTACGCAAGGAACCACCATGCCCGCGCTAAACCTCGACACCGACCAAGACCGGATCGCCGAGCGCGTCAACGAATCCGAGACGCTGTTCGTTGCCTGCCTGTGCGCGGAATGGTGCGGAACCTGCCGGGAGTATCGAGACGCTTTCGACAAGCTGGCCGACCGGCACCCGGAAATCTGTTTCGCATGGATCGATATAGAGACCCATGCGGACCGTTTCGAGGATCTGGATGTGGAGAATTTTCCGACCATCCTGATCGAAGACTCGGTAACGACACGATTCTTCGGCACCGTTTTGCCGCAGGCGGCGATTGTGGAACGGATGTTGTCTGATTTGACGGCCGTGCCCGGCGTCAGCGGCGCGCCGAAACTGCGGCCCGCGCTGGCTGTCGCCTGATTCAGGCTCGCCGGTTTGCGAGCCCAGCGGCCCGGGCGTTGCGAGCGGTGCACAAGGTGTTTGTCGCAGCTTGCCTGATGCCTGAGCACGCAATTATGATTTCGCGCTTTTATCGCACTTGACACGCCGGTCTCGCGCCGTGTGCTATAAAGCGGTCGTTAATGGGTCGCAAAGGTCGCAAACGAGGGTCGCGCTAACAGAAGCGCACTCACGGCCATCAACCCTGATCTACCAACCTCACATCGAGTCATGTCCAAAGCACTGATCATCGCCGAAAAGCCTTCCGTCGCGAACGACATCGCGCGCGCTTTGGGCGGCTTTACCAAGCATGACGAATACTACGAGAGCGACGACTACGTCCTTTCCTCGGCAGTCGGCCATCTGCTGGAAATTGCCGCGCCCGAAGACTATGAAGTCAAACGCGGCAAGTGGAGTTTCGCCAATCTGCCCGTCATTCCGCCGCACTTCGATCTCAACCCGATCGCCAAAAGCGAGTCGCGCCTGAAGGTGCTGACCAAGCTGCTCAAGCGCAAAGATGTCGACCGCCTGATCAACGCATGTGACGCGGGGCGCGAGGGCGAACTGATCTTCCGACTGATCGCGCAGCACGCGAAAGCCAAGCAGCCGGTGCAGCGCCTGTGGCTGCAATCCATGACGGCGGGCGCAATCCGCGACGGCTTCGCCCGTCTGCGCAGCGACGAAGAGATGCAGCCGCTCGCGGATGCGGCGCGCTGCCGCTCGGAAGCGGACTGGCTGGTCGGCATCAACGGCACGCGCGCAATGACCGCGTTCAACAGCAAGGGCGGCGGCTTTTTCCTGACTACGGTCGGGCGGGTGCAAACGCCGACGCTGTCGATCGTGGTCGAGCGCGAAGAGAAGATTCGCCGCTTCGTGCCGCGCGATTATTGGGAAGTGAAAGCGGAGTTCGTCTGCTCGGCCGGCTTCTACGAAGGCCGCTGGTTCGATCCGAAATTCAAGCGCGACGAGTTCGATCCGGAAAAACGCGATTCGCGTCTGTGGGCGCTGCCCGCGGCTGAGACGATCGTCGCCGCCTGCCGTGGCCAGATCGGCACGGTGACCGAGGAATCGAAGCCGTCCACGCAGCTCTCGCCGGCCCTGTTCGACCTGACCAGCTTGCAGCGCGAGGCCAACGGCCGCTTCGGCTTCTCGGCGAAGAACACTTTGGGCCTCGCCCAGGCGCTGTACGAAAAGCACAAGGTGCTGACCTATCCCCGTACCGACGCGCGCGCGCTGCCGGAAGACTATATGGATACGGTCAAAGAGACGCTCGGCATGCTCAAGGAGAGCAACAACTATCTGCCGTTCGCCAAGCAGGTGCTCGACAAGGGCTGGGTGAAGCCGAACAAGCGCATCTTCGATAACTCGAAGATCAGCGACCACTTTGCAATCATCCCGACGCTGCAAGCACCGAAGAATCTGTCCGAACCGGAACAAAAGCTCTACGACCTCGTCGTGAAGCGCTTCCTCGCGGTGTTTTTCCCGGCTGCCGAATTCAAGGTGACGACACGCATCACGGAAGTGGTCGGGCATCACTTCAAGACCGAAGGCAAGGTGCTGGTCGAGCCGGGCTGGTTGCAGGTTTATGGCCGCGAGATCAGCGGCGAAGACGCCAACCTCGTGCCGGTGCAAAAAGACGAGAAGGTCAAGACGGACAAGATCGCCGCCCAGCAACTGGTGACGAAACCGCCCGCACGCTACAACGAAGCCACCTTGCTGTCGGCCATGGAAGGCGCGGGCAAGCTCGTCGAAGACGACGAACTGCGCGAAGCGATGGCGGCCAAGGGGCTCGGCACGCCGGCCACGCGTGCGGCGATCATCGAAGGGTTGCTGGGTGAAAAATATCTGATTCGCGAAGGCCGCGATCTGATTCCGACCGCCAAGGCTTTCCAGCTCATGACGCTCTTGCGCGGCCTCGGTGTGAAGGAACTGACGGCGCCGGAATTGACCGGCGAGTGGGAATATAAGCTGTCGCAAATGGAACGTGGCAACCTGCCACGTGACGCGTTCATGCAGGAAATCGCCCGCATGACGCAGACCATCGTCAAGCGCGCGAAAGAGTACGATTCCGACACGATCCCGGGTGATTACGCGACGTTGCAGACGCCATGTCCGAATTGCGGCGGTCAGGTGAAGGAAAACTACCGGCGCTTCGCCTGCTCGAAATGCGAGTTCTCGATCTCGAAAATTCCGGGTGGACGTCAGTTCGAAATCCCGGAAGTCGAAGAGCTGCTGCAGAACAAGACGATCGGGCCGCTGTCGGGCTTCCGCAGCAAGATGGGCCGACCGTTCTCGGCGATCTTGAAACTCTCGCTCGACGACGAAATTAAGAACTACAAACTCGAATTCGACTTCGGCCAGGATGCGGGCGGCGAAGACGGCGAACCGCCTGACTTCTCCGATCAGCAACCGGTGGGCGCGTGCCCGAAGTGCAAGGGCCGCGTGTTCGAGCACGGCATGAGCTACGTCTGCGAGAACTCGGTCGCCAATCCGAAGACTTGCGATTTCCGCTCTGGCAAGGTGATCCTGCAGCAGGAAATCGCCCGCGAACAGATGGCCAAGCTGCTCGAAGAAGGCCGCACGGATCTGCTGACGAACTTCAAGTCGTCGCGTACCGGCCGTAACTTCAAGGCCTTCCTCGTCAAGCAGAACGACGGCAAGATCGGCTTCGAGTTCGAGAAGAAGGAGCCGTCGGCAAAGACTGCCGCGAAGACCGCGGCGGCCAAGGCGGCGGCCAACGCAGCGTCGGAATCGGAATCCGAGGACGGTGAAACGCCGGTGGCGGTAAAGGCCGCGCCAGCAGCCAAAAAGGCCGCAGCGAAAAAAGCACCGGCGGCCAAGAAAGCCCCCGCCAAGAAGGCGGTGGCGCGTAAAACCGGCTCGTAATTCGAACCGGCTGCCGGAAGAAGATTCTCTTCCGGCTTGCTTCATCTGGACTTGCCATGAAAAAAGGCGCGATCACATAACGTGACCGCGCCTTTTTGTTTGTCCGCCGGCAAGCGCCTAGCGGCGGCTTTCCCGGCTTGATCGATCCAATACTTACAGCGGCGACAAAGCCGTGGGCCGTGTACGAGGCGTCGTCTTGGCCAGCGTCTTCGGCAGCGGCGATAACTCGCTGTCCAGCAGGCGTGAGAGCGGCTCAGCGCCGTCAAATGCTTCCGGCGGCATGGATTCCGCGGAATCGAGCGCCGTCGTCGTGGCGGCCCGGCCGAGGCCGTCCTCCTTGATCCACTGTTCACCCAGCAGGCTGTTCGGCGTCTGGCTGAAATGCTCGACCAGATGGTCGATGAACGTGCGCACTTTCGCCGGCAAGTGACGGCGGCTCGGATACGCGATGTTGATCTCGACCTGCGGCAACCGGTAATCGCCGAGCAGGCGTACGAGCCTGCCGCGCGTCATGTCACGGCCGATCAGATAGCTCGGCAGAATCGCAATGCCCATGCCGAGCAGCGCAAACTGACGCAGCATTTCCGTGTTGTTCGCAACGATCACGTTCGACGGACGCACGCGCACTTCGCCTTCCGGCCCGGTGAACACACGCTCGTCGCCCCAATATTCGGAGGGCAGGCTCAGGCACGGATGCTCGAGCAGATGCTCCGGACGCGTGGGCATGCCGTGCTTTTCCAGATACGCCGGCGTGGCGCACACCGTCATGCAACCCGTGGTGAGACGCCGTGTGACAATGCTCGCGCTGCGCATTTGCCGCGCGATCACCACGCCCACGTCGAAGCCTTCTTCGACGAGATCGACCTGGCGGTCGACCAGCGTGACGTCGGGGATGACTTTCGGATAGCGCTCCGCGTACGTCTGGAGCACGGGTGCCAGATTGTGCAGCCCGAACACGACCGGTGCGACGATTCGCAACGTACCGACGGGCTCGTGATTGCGCGCGACCACCATCTGCTCGACGTCTTCCAGTTCGTCGAGAATCTGGCGCGCGCGCTCGAGATAAACCTGGCCTGATTCGGTCAGAGACAGGCTGCGGGTGGTGCGATTGAGCAGTCGCGTACCTAGACGGCCTTCGAGGTCGGCAACGTGACGGGTGGCAACTGCGTTGGAAATATCCATCGCGCTCGCAGCGCGGGCAAAACTGCCGAGATCCGCCACTCTGACGAAAACTCGCATCGACTGCAAATGATCCATAAGACAACTCCTGCCGTGTTACTGCTTCCTGACAATTAGTGAAAACCAGTGAAGCGAACTTGGAATTCTCCTACGACTCGCGAAATCGTGCAGAAGTTGCCCGCGAAAGCGGAAATATTGTCGATATTTGTGCGACTGTGTTCACCAATGTGGGGCGTGACCATCGATTGTTCCTTGAAGGGAAACAATCTGCTGCAGTGCAGCTTGAACTGTCATTCTTGTTCGAACAGACGCAACGGCCGCTCCGGCATTGCGAAATCAGAAAAAATCGCAGTGCGACGGTGGACCGCAAAGAAAAACCGCCCGAAGGCGGTTTTCGTGCGAAGTGAATACTCACCTGATCACGCGGCAAGTTTCCCTTCGAGCGCGCGTTTGGCCTCCCTTAGCGCCGGCGGCAGGCCTTGCTGCAATGTGTCAAACAGCTCGGCGTGGAGCGCGAGTTCTGCGCGCCAGGCTGCGTCGTCGACGGAAATGACCTGCTCGAACTGCTCGCGGCTGAAATTCAGCCCGCTCCAGTCGATGTCCTCGTAGTGCGGCGACACGCCGAAAGCATGTTCCTCACCTTGAGCCGAGCCTTCGATCCGGCCGACCATCCAGCTCAACACCCGCATGTTCTCGCCGAAGCCCGGCCAGACGAATTTGCCGTCCGCACCCTTGCGGAACCAGTTGACGCAGAAGATTTTCGGCAGCTTCGCGTTCAGTTCCTCCAGACGCTCGCCGGTCTTCAGCCAGTGACCGAAATAGTCGCTCATGTTGTAGCCGCAGAACGGCAGCATCGCGAACGGATCGCGGCGCACCACGCCCTGCTGGCCGGCCGCGGCGGCAGTCGTTTCGGAACCCATGGTCGCCGCCATGTAGACGCCTTCCACCCAGTTGCGCGCCTCGGTGACGAGCGGCACGGTGGTGGAGCGGCGCCCGCCGAAGATGAACGCGTCGATCGCGACGCCCGCCGGATTTTCCCAGTCGGGGTCGATGGACGGGCATTGCGAGGCCGGCGCCGTAAAGCGCGCGTTCGGGTGCGCCGCCTTGCGGCCGCTTTCCTTCGCGCCGGCCGGCGTCCAGTCCTTGCCTTGCCAGTCGATCAGATGCGCGGGCGCTTCGTCGGTCATGCCTTCCCACCAGACGTCGCCGTCGTCGGTGAGCGCGACGTTCGTGAAGATCACGTTTTCCTTCAACGTGGCCATCGCGTTGAAGTTGGTCTTTTCGCTCGTGCCCGGCGCCACGCCGAAGTAGCCGGCTTCCGGGTTGATCGCGTACAGGCGCCCGTCCTTGCCCGGTTTGATCCACGCGATATCGTCGCCGATCGTGGAGATTTTCCAGCCGTTCAGGCCTTCCGGCGGGATCAGCATTGCGAAGTTGGTCTTGCCGCACGCCGACGGAAACGCCGCCGCGACATGATGCTTGCGCCCTTCCGGCGAGGTCACGCCGAGAATCAGCATGTGCTCGGCGAGCCAGCCTTCGTCGCGGCCCATGGTCGACGCGATGCGCAGCGCGAAGCACTTTTTGCCCAGCAGCGCATTGCCGCCGTACCCCGAGCCGTAGCTCCAGATTTCCCGCGATTCAGGGAAGTGGACGATGTATTTGGTTTCGTTGCACGGCCACGGCACGTCTTTCGCGCCGGCCGCGAGCGGCGCGCCGACCGAATGGACGCACGGCACGAACTCGCCGTCTTCGCCGAGCACGTCGTAAACCTTGCGGCCCATGCGCGTCATGATGCGCATGTTGGTGACCACGTACGGGCTGTCGCTCAATTCGACGCCGATATGCGCGATCGGTGAACCGAGCGGGCCCATCGAAAACGGCACCACGTACATGGTGCGGCCGCGCATCGCGCCTTCGAACAGGCCGTCGAGCGTCGAGCGCATTTCGGCCGGAGCGATCCAGTTATTGGTGGGACCCGCGTCTTCGCGGCGCTGCGAGCAGATGAAGGTGCGGTCTTCGACGCGCGCCACATCGGACGGATCGGACCATGCGAGATAAGAATTGGGACGTTTGGCGGGATTGAGTTTCTTGAGCGTGCCGGCTTCGACCATCTGCGCGCAAAGCCGGTCGTATTCCTCCTGCGAACCGTCGCACCAGACGATCCTGTCCGGCTTGGTCTTCGCGGCAACGCGCTGGACCCAGTCGAGCAGCTTTCGGTGTTTGACCCACGCGGGCGCCTCGATAGTGGGCTGTCCTTCGAATGAGGGGTGGTTCATCGACTTGTCTCCGTTTTGAAAAAGCAATAGAAAAACGGTACAAGCCCAGAGACGCTGCATGCGAGAGGCATTCAATTCTTCACGCCAGGTTCCTGCTACCCGACGCACAATTGTGCAGGTCGTTCCGGGCTACACAGCCTGTTGAGCGGAGACGCCAGCCGACGGGCTTCTGCAACCGTCTGTAAAGCGGCTTGCCTCAACACGCAACAAACTGTTAAAAACGATGTCAATCCGCCTTGCCGTGGCGCTGCCATTCTGTGCGGTAGCTACTACGGTAAGGCATTCAGCCAGACCGGCATGTGACCTAGGTCACATGGTGGGACAGTCAGCATAACACTCCGTTCCGCACCGCCAAGGTGCGTCGCAAGACACATACCATGAAGATTGCCATCCTCGACGATTACCAGGACGCCGTTCGCAAGCTCGACTGCTTTCAATTGCTGGCCGACCATGAGGTCAAGGTTTTCAACAACACCGTCCGCGGTCTCGGCCAGTTGGCAAGCCGTCTTTCCGAAGTCGACGCCCTCGTCCTGATTCGCGAACGCACCCGCATCAGCTCACAACTCCTCGATAAATTGCCGCGTTTGCGCATGATCAGCCAGACCGGCAAGGTCTCGAGCCACATCGATCTGAACGCGTGTACCGAGCGTGGCATTGCGGTGCTGGAAGGCACCGGCTCACCGTTCGCGCCTGCCGAGTTGACGTGGGCTCTCATCATGGCGGCCCAACGGCGGATTCCGCAATACGTAGCAAACCTTAAGCAAGGAGCCTGGCAGCAGTCCGGCCTGAAGACATCGGCGCTGCCGCCGAACTTCGGCTTGGGTCAGGTATTGCGTGGCCAGACGCTGGGGATCTGGGGTTACGGCAAGATCGGCCGGCTGGTGGCCGGTTATGGCAAGGCGTTCGGCATGAACGTGCTGATCTGGGGCCGCGAGCATTCGCGCGAAGCCGCTCGCGCTGATGGTTTCGGCGTGGCGGAGAGCCGCGAGGCACTGTTCGAGCAAAGCGACGTGCTGTCGCTGCACTTGCGCATGCACGACGACACGCGCGGCATCGTCAAACAGGAAGACCTGATGCGGATGAAGCCGACCGCGCTGCTCGTGAACACGAGCCGGGCCGAACTGCTCGACGAAAACGCGCTGGTGAATGCGCTGTCGCACAACCGTCCGGGCATGGTCGCGATCGACGTCTACGAAAGCGAGCCGATTCTGCAGGGCTACAGCCTGTTGCGCATGGAAAACGTGATCTGCACGCCGCACATCGGCTATGTGGAACGCGAAAGCTACGAGCAATATTTCACCGCGGCATTCAAGAATATTCTGGCCTTCGACGCTGGCGAAACGGCCAGCGTGGCAAATCCGGAAGCTTTGCAGGGCGGCCGCCGGCGTTAAAAACGCCAGGGCTTCGCGGCGCGAGGAGCGCCGAGCGGATTCATGCGGCGCGGTTGTCGCCGTTTGGATCAGCGCCGCCGCCACTCAACTCATCGCGCTGCTTCGTGCGCACCGGCTTCCAGCAGATCGGGCATGCGTTCCAGGAAAGTCTCACCATCGGCGCGGCCGAGGTTGTACGCGTGCACCATCTGCGAAGGGCTCGTGTAATCCCAACTCGAAATCGGCACTTTGCGCGACGGCTGCACATAGAGCCGTTGCTGTACGCCGTGCGGCACGACGAACATCTGCGGCCGCGGATAGAGGCGCGTGACCATCACCAGCACGTTGCCCGGCGCCTCGGCATCGAGCGCGCCGACCGGCACGTTATCGACCATTCCGCCATCCAGCACCGGCCGGCCGTTGCGCCGCAGAACCGGCGTGAAAGGCGGCGTACTCGATGATTGCAGGATCAGATCCGCCAGATCCTCGACGCTCGCGCAATCCTGCGCGCGCACGAATTCCGGGTGAAAGCCGAGCGTCTGACCGAGCGTCGGATGCAGCGTCTTGCGCACGTATTTTTCGATGTTGTACGCGATCAAGCCAGCGGCAACCGCGCTACGCGCGCCGAGCCAGCGCGGCAGATGCGATACGCCGATGCGGATTTCCGGCGCGTCGGCGAGCGTCGAAAACTTCTCGCCGTAGATGTCGAGCAGCGCCTGACGGTAGATGCGGTAATGCGGAAACACCGACTCGCCGCGCAGCAAATTGCCCCAGTAGGCGTTGCGGGTGTTGTGGCGCAGCGCGTCTTCGTAATAGCGCATGACCCAGTCGGAATCGCGCGTGTAGAGCATGCACGCGGTGGCGGCGCCGGCCGAAATGCCGGTGATGACGCGCGGCCGGATCCGCAATTCCGGCTGGATCACGTCCCAGAAACCCGCCTGCCACCAGCAGCGATTGCCACCGCCGGCGAATACGACCTGATCGAACATCCTGGTTTTCCCTCTAATGCGGCTCTTTGGCCGGTTTTAGTCGAGCAGTGCGTAGGTGGTGGTGGCGTGGACGGCCATGTTGCCGGATTCGTCGAATAATTCGACTTCGCCGAACACCAGATTGCGGCCCATGCGCAACACGCGGGCGGTGATCAGCACGTCGCCCTTGCGCACCGCGCGCATGAAATTGATGTTGAGCGAGACGGTGGTCATCGGTTTGAAACCGCCGAGCGCGGCTGAAATGGCGACGATCATGGCCGTGTCCGCCGCGGCCATGAACACCTGGCCGCAGATCACGCCGCCCGCATGACGCAGTCCGCCCGAGAACGGCAGGCGCAGCGTAGCGCCTTCCTCATCGACCTTGACCGGCGTCAGCGTGAGCGCACGGACCCATGGCGCGAGGATGCGGTCAAGCAGCTCGATAATCTCTTTGTCATCCATGGCAATCCCCGGTCGAAAGCCGCGCGAGGCTTCGTGCGGCAAGGTGTCCGCGACATGATACCGGCACGATGCAGGCAGCGCCTTTTTCACGACAACGCGTCCGTCGAGGAATGCCTCGGGGCCGCGGATGCAAATATTTTTAAGAAATCTGCTAAAGGGACTTGGCAAGCCAAAAAAGTTACTGCATAATTCCGCTTCTGTTGGGGGCGTTAGCTCAGTTGGTAGAGCAGCGGACTCTTAATCCGTAGGTCGAGTGTTCGAGTCACTCACGCCCCACCAAAGATTCAAAGCAAAAAGCCCGGTCCTTGTGACCGGGCTTTTTGCGTTCTGGGCGCCAAGCAGGCACTGTTTAGGCCGCCCCTTACGCAGCCGGCTTCCGATATCGTGTCGGCTGGCATCGCCATCAACTCGATCGGCGCAGCGCTTTGGCTTCTCAAGCAACGATAAAAACATGAACACAACCGACCGTCCTGCCCGCTCCCGCTCACTCTGGCGGCGGGCTTTGTCATGGAATCTCAACGACCCTCGCCTGACAGCCGCCGCGCGCGTGTGGGTGCCGATCCTATTCGGCCTGTGGTCGCTTTTTCTCGGCCAGGACCGCAATTGGGACGGCTTCAACTACCACCAGTACAACGGCTTCGCGTTCCTGAACGACAAGCTGCATACCGACTTCGCGGCGGCCGGTATGCAGACCTACTTCAATCCGATGCTCGATGTCTTCTACTACGCGTTGAATCGGGCTTTTCCCGCGCCGCTGGCGGGCTTCATCATGGGCGCGCTGCACGGCCTCAATTTCGTGCTGCTGTTGTCGATCATCCGACGAACGCTGCCGGAGCTCGCACCCGAAGATGCGAACCGCACGCCTTTGCTGCTTGCCGCAGCGGGCATTCTGACGGCGAATTTTCTCTCCGGTTTGGGCAATTCCATGGGCGACGACACGACCACGCTATTCGTGCTCGCCTCACTGCTGCTCATCCTGCATCTGTGGGACAGGTTGACGGCGTGGTCGGCGGCCACCGCCGCAGCTCTGGTCGGCGGCGGGCTCATCGTCGGGCTGGGCATGGGCCTCAAGCTGACCAATGCGCCGTTTGCTCTCGCCCTGTGCGCAGGGCTGCTGCTGTTGCCGGCAGGTCCGTTCGCACGCGTGCGCGCCGCGTTCCTGTTCGGAGTTGGCGCGCTCGCCGGCTTGCTTGCTGCGAGCGGTTACTGGATGGCCGTAATGTGGCACACGTTCGGCAACCCGTTCTTTCCGCAGTTCAGCTCGATCTTCCCCAATCCGCTCACTCCGCCAGGCGGCGTCGCAGATCAATCGTGGCTGCCGAAAAGCGCGCTCGAATACGTTCTTTGGCCGTTCATATTTGCGCTCGATTCGAAGCGCGTCGGACAAGCGCGCCTGCATCAGATCATCTGGCCGATCGTGTACGTGCTGTTCTGGATGCTTGCCGCTACCCGGTTCGCGGAACTGGTGCGCAGACGGGTCCCATCGCGCCGATTGAATCTGCGAGCGGTCTATGTCATCACCTTCGTGGCGTTGGGCTACTTCCTGTGGATGATCGTTTTCAGCATCTACCGCTACGTCGTTCCGATCGAAACGCTGACTCCGCTCGTCGCGTATCTGCTGCTCAATCGGCTTTTGCCGTATCTGACCGCGCGGCGGGTGGCCGCATGGTTGCTTAGTGTCACGACGTTGGCTGTCGTGGCCGGCGGTGTCGAGACATGGGGGCACGAGCACTGGGCAAGGGCGGGCTACCGTGCCGACGTGCCCGCGCTCGACAGTCCGCAGAACACGACGGCGGTTATCGTCGGCGGGAATCCGCCTTGGGGTTGGATCGTGCAGTTCTTTCCCGCGTCGGTCGCGTTCACGCAGATCGACGGCAGCTTTCCGTTCTCTCCTCAGTTCGATCAGCACATAGCGGACATCGTGCGTTCTCGCGGTGGTCCTACATACGCGATCATCGAAGGCCGCTACAACTGGCGCGTCGACAACGTAGCGAAGATGGATCAGATCGCAGACGCTCTCGGCCTAACGGAAGGCGTGAAGGGCTGCAACGCGATGCAAGCTGCGCTTGATCGCCTGCACCTTCACGCGAGCCTGCGATGGACGCCCAACGCTACCGACAAGCGCGTGTGCCGGCTCGACATCCGGCAGGATGATGTGCGCGATGTGGCCGGCGAGAATGCCCAATTGATCGAACAGGCGCGACCCGCGTTAGAGCGGCATGGTTTCGTCATCGACGCCGGCTCCTGCACCACTTACAGAGCCTATGTCGGCCAAGGCGTCTTCCCTTATCAGTGGTGCCGCATCACCCATCGCTAAGGCGACGAGGCCCGGAATCGCAACGATACGGGCCCGCCATAGCAATTTCCTTCAATACACCACGCCCCTTCGCCCGATACCGTTGACCGTCGCAAATCCTGCGCGCATCCGTATCGAGGCATCCGATGACCGCTTTACTCTCCATGGCCGCCTTTGCGCTGGCCAGCTCGATTTCTCCGGGCCCGGTGAACATCGTCGCGCTCAGCGCCGGCGCCCAGCACGGGCTTGTCGCGAGCATGCGACATGTCACCGGCGCGACCGTCGGTTTCACCGTCCTGCTTCTGCTGATCGGCCTGGGACTGCATGAACTGCTCGCCCACTTCCCCAACCTGATCATCGTCGTCAAATGGGCGGGCGTGGGCTTCCTGCTCTATATGGCCTACAAACTCGCCGTCGACGACGGCCAACTCGGCGCCGACAAACCGGCTCGTGGACCGTCGTTCGCTTATGGCGCGGCGATGCAATGGCTCAATCCGAAAGCCTGGCTCGCGTCGCTGGCCGGCATGGGCGCCTATGCAGCCGACGGCGACGGCAGGCTCGTCTGGCAATTCACCGTCGTGTACTTCGTGATCTGTTACGTGTCGATCGCCAGTTGGGCGTATGCCGGCACGTTCCTGCGCAAATACTTGCAGCAAGCGCGGCGCGTGAGGTTTTTCAATCGTGTGATGGCAGCATTGCTCGCGGCGAGTGCGCTTTATCTGCTTGTAGCGTGAGGACGCCGCGCAGCCCACGGATTCAACTGCGATACTGCCCCGGCGTCGCCGCGACCAGCCGCTTGAAGATCCTCTGCAAATGCGCCTGGTCGGCAAAACCGGCGTCGAGCGCAACATCCGCGATCACGCGCCCGCGCCTGAGTTGCGCGCGGCTGTACTGAATACGCCGGTTGATCAGGTAAGCGTGCGGCGTCATGCCGTAGCGTTGCTTGAAAGCGCGAATCAGATGCGACGCGGACAGATCAGCCGCCTCGCAAATATCCTCCAGCTTCAGCGACCGCGTGCAGTTTTCAGCGATGAATTCGGCTGCGCGCGTGAGCTGGCGGCTCGCGTCGTGATCCGGCAAGACCGCCGGATTCAGCTTGTTTTGTACTTCGGAGAAAAAGGTGATGGCCGCGCTTTGCTTGCGCAATGTGTCGGTGTCATCGTCGACGAGAATCGCATGCAGCCGGTTTAATCCGTCGAACAATTCCGCGTCCGTGGACAGGGTCTGCGAGAACGCGCGAAACGCGTGGTTCTCGCTGAAACCCAACTCGTGTTGCAAGCCCGTGAGCCATGCCACGTCGACATGCATCATGCGATATGACCAGCGCTCGTCAGCGACTGGATTGCACGCGTGCACGTCGTCGGGGTTCATCATGACGACTGCGCCCACGCCGATCCATTCACGCGCGTGGCGATTCAGATACTCGCTGCGTCCACCCGTGACGGCGCCGATTGAAAACGTTTCGTGCGAGTGTTTGGCGTAGCAGACGTCGCGACCGTCTTCAATGGAGCGCACCTCGATAAACGGCAACGCATCATCGCGCCAGAACCGCGGCGCGGAAGCGCTTTTCGCTCGAAGTGCCGCCTCCGTGATCTCGTTCATCCGCGCGTTCTCCGATGGTTGCGTAGACCTCGCCGCAGCAAGGCCTACGTATCGTAGCCGTCAAACGCACCATCAACAAGCAGACTCACGAGCAACCTGGATATCGCGGCGCGTGCGGACACGCGCGACAAATTACTTCGCCGTGACGTCGATATTGCCCAGATATTTCGCGGCCAGCGTCTTCACGGTGCCATCGGCCTGCACCTTCGCAATCGCCGCATTCAGGCGGTCACGCAGCGCCGTATCGCCCTTGCGAATCCCGTATGCAATGCCGCTGCCGAGGATCTTGTCGTCGCGTACCGGTTCACCCACGAAGGCGTAACCACTGCCGCTCGGCTTCGATAGAAAACCTGTCTGGCCGGCCGGCGCCAGCACGAGCGTCGCGTCGAGACGGCCCGCCACGAGATCCGTATAAACCTGGTTCTGGTCCTGATACGGCACGACGCTCACGCCCGCCGATTCCCAATGCGTCTTCGCGAAGGTTTCCTGAATCGACGCCTGCAATACACCCACGCGCTTGCCCTTCAGCGAGGCCGGCGTCGGCAGCAGACCGCTGTCGCGTTTGGCGATCAACTGCGTCGGCACGCGATACACAACGGTGGTGAAATCGATCGCCTGACGGCGTTGTTCGGTCGCGTTCATCGCCGAATTGATCGCGTCGAACTTGCGGCCTTGCAGCGCGGGAATCAGCCCGTCGAACGAGGTCTCGACCCATTTGCACGTCATCTTCGCGGCGACGCAAACCGCGTTGCCGACGTCGATATCCAGACCCTGCAACTCTCCGTTCGGGCCTTTCGATTCGAACGGCGGATATTGCGCTTCGAGGCCGAAACGCAACGTATCGGCAGCGCTTGCACCCGACGACGCCGCGAGCGATGCGAACACACAGGCCAGCGCCAAAAGAGGCTTGAGCAATTTCATAGCAGATCCCTGTCCCTTCGAATTTGTTGTCACGCCGTCCCGCGGCGCGCTGATGCGTGCCCGCGCGACGATCATACTGCGTTCAAAAATGCAGCCGTCGCGTGTTGCCGTTGCCTATCCGATCAGATCTCGCACAGACGCCGCGCGCCTTCGATCAAGGTCGCATCGTCCTTCGAGAAGCTCAGGCGGATCAAGCCGGAGTCCGTACCATCGGTATAAAACGCCGACAGCGGAATGGTCGCAACCCGTGCATCGCGAATCAGCCGCAGCACGAAATCGCTGTCGCTTTCTTCGGAGAAACCACGAAAACGCGCGAGCATGAAGAAGCTGCCTTCGCTCGGCAACAACTCGAAGCGCGAATCGCGCAGTGCCTCGGTGAGCAGATCGCGCTTCTTCTGATAGAACGCGGACAAGCCGAGATAGCTTTCGCGATTGGCCAATGCGTCGACGAACGCGTACTGCATCGGCGTATCGGCGGAAAACACCATGAACTGATGGACTTTGCGAATCTCGTCCATCAACGCTGCGGGCGCGAGGCAATAGCCGACGCGCCAGCCGGTTACGTGATACGACTTGCCGAACGACGAGACGATCACGCTGCGTTCCGCGAGTTCGGAATGACACGCCATGCTTTGATGCTTTGCGCCGTCGAACACCACGTGCTCGTACACCTCATCGGCGAGAATCACGATATCGGTGTTGCGCGTAATGGCCTTCAGGCGCTCGACGTCGGCTTCGCTGAAAACGGTCGCAGTCGGATTGTGCGGGGTGTTGATGATGATCATGCGGGTCTTCGGCGTGATCGCGGCGGCGACCTCGTCCCAGTTCACGCGGAAGTCGCTCAAGGACAGCTTGATGGCAACGGGCGTGGCGCCTTGCAGCCGCACGATCGGACCGTAGCTGTCGAATGAGGGCTCGAAGTAGATCACCTCGTCGCCGGGATGCACCAGTGCGCTGATCGTCGAATACAGCCCTTCGCTCGCGCTGGCGATCACGGTCACTTCGCTGGCCGGGTCATAGCGCACGCCGTACAGCGTGGCGACCTTGTCGGCGAGCGCTTCGCGCAAGGCGGCGATGCCGGCCATCGGCGCGTACTGGTTATGACCGGCGCGCATGGCTTGAGCGACGCCATCGATCAGTTTGGCGTCCGGCGCGAAATTCGGCGCGCCTTGCGACAGATTCAGCGCATCGTGCTGAGCGGCCAGCTGGCCGATCACGGTAAAAATCGTCGTGCCTACGTCAGGCAACTTCGAGCGGGCTTGCGTGGCGCTCTGCATAAGGCTTTCTCCCTTTCTCCATCCGGCAGCGGATTCATGGAACGGCCAGCTGCGCGGCGGTCCCTTCCGGTTTGGTGATTAGGCATCAGCCAAAGAACCGTCACAATCGAAACTTTGTCATGCGCGGCATGCATTTACGTCATGGCTCACGCGAAGGCGCGCCGCCACGGGCAAAGCCGGTCAGATCGGCACTTTCGGGGAAGAAACGAGGTTGCGTAAAGAACGCGGAAAACTGCTGAGGTATGACGTAATGTGATGCGACCGGTCACGAGCGGGCGCTCGTGACCGACCTTGCCGTCTCTCAGGCCTCGTCCATCAGGCGAACTTTGACCTTCTTGCCCTTCACCTTGCCGGCGCTGAGCTTGCGCAACGCTTCACGCGCGACACTGCGCTCCACCGCCACATAAGTGGACATTTCCGTCACGTTGATCTTGCCGATCTGCGAGCCGGCGAAACCCGCCTCGCCGGTCAGCGCGCCGAGCACGTCACCGGGACGGATCTTTTCCTTGCGGCCGCCGAGAATCTGCAGCGTTTCCATGGGCGGCAACAGTCGCTCATTGCTCGCCGCCGTGAGTTCGGACAGCTTGTGCCATTCGACCTCGCGCTTTTGCGCCTGTTCGAGACTGCCGACACGGCCCATCTCGTTCATGCTTGCCAGACTCAGCGCCCAGCCGTCCTGATCGGCGCGGCCCGTGCGGCCGATCCGGTGGACGTGCACTTCCGGATCCGGCGTCACGTCGACGTTGATCACGGCTTCGAGTTGCGCGATGTCGAGACCGCGCGCGGCGACGTCGGTGGCCACCAGCACCGAGCAGCTGCGGTTGGCGAATTGGATCAGCACCTGATCGCGTTCACGCTGGTCGAGTTCGCCATGCAGCGCGAGCGCATGGAAACCCTGTGCGCGCAGCACGTCGAGCAGATCGCGGCATTGCTGCTTGGTGTTGCAGAACGCCAGCGTACTCACCGGACGATAGTGGTTCAGGAGCAGACCGACGGCATGCAGCCGTCCGTCTTCGGTCACTTCATAGAAGCGCTGACGAATCTTGGTGTTGTCGTGCCGCTCGGCGAGCTTCACTTCCTTCGGATTGCGCAGGAACTGCTGGCTCAGTTTGACGATGCCTTCGGGATACGTCGCCGAAAACAGCAGGGTCTGACGTTCTTTCGGGCATTGCTTCACGACGGTGGCGATATCGTCGAAGAAACCCATGTCGAGCATGCGGTCCGCTTCGTCGAGCACCAGCGTGTTGAGCGACTGCAGCGGCAGGCTGCCGCGCTCGAGGTGATCCATGATGCGGCCCGGCGTGCCGACCACGATGTGCGCACCGTGTTCGAGACTCGCAGTTTGCGGACGCATCGGCGTGCCGCCGCACAGCGTCAGCACCTTGATGTTTTCTTCGGCGCGCGCGAGACGGCGGATTTCCTGCGTGACCTGGTCGGCCAGTTCGCGCGTGGGGCAGAGCACCATCGCCTGCACGGCGAAGTTGCGCACGTCGAGGCGCGCCAGCAGCGCCAGCGAAAACGCCGCGGTCTTGCCGCTGCCGGTTTTCGCCTGGGCGATCAGATCGTGGCCGGCGAGCGCGATCGGCAGGCTCGCGGCCTGAATCGGCGTCATCTCGACGTAGCCGAGCTGCGTCAGGTTGGCGAGCGTCGCGGGCGGCAGCGCTAGCTGGCTGAACGGCGCGCCGGCGGTAGTGGGACTGTTCATAAGGGTGATGGCTCGCAATCGGATAAAGCGGCTAAGGCGGCAAAGGCGGCAAAGGGCAAGAGACTTATTCGGCTATGGGGCCGGTGTCAGGACGGCCTTCCATCTGCTCGTACAGCACCGAGCCATCGTCCCCGTCGAAACGCTCGACATAATTGCGCGCGCCGCACATCGGGCAACGGAACAGGAGGCCCTGTCCTTCGTTCTTGATGACGACGTCCGATTGCTCCCACTGCGCCTGGCAGGACTGGTTTCTACAGGTAAACACGTTGATTCTCCAACTGGATTCGATTGCTTATCCGGCGAGCCGCACGAACGGCCCGGCCGTGAATGGGACGGTTGCTGCCAAGCTGGCGACGGCTAGAGCACGTCAACCCAGATGCGTATGCCGCGCACGCGGCGCGCTCACATCCATGTCGGTGAGACCCTGCACGATGCCGCAGTCTTCCACGGCCTGTTCGCCGTGGCATTGCTCGCGCAAGGTGGTCAATTGCGCTTTCAACTGCTTCAGTTCGTCGATGCGCGTGTCGACGTGCGCAATGTGCTCGTCGATCAAGGCATTGATGCCGCCGCAGCCGTCCGCCGGTGCGTCGGTTAGACGCAGCAGCGCACGGATTTCGTCGTGGGTCATGTCGAGCGCGCGGCAATTACGGATGAAACGCAGCCGTTCGACGTGCTTCGCCGTGTAACTGCGATAATTGGCCTCGGTGCGCTCCGCTTCGGGCAACAAGCCCTCTTTCTCGTAGAAACGGATGGTTTCGGTCGTGCAATGGGCGATTTTCGCCAATTCGCCGATTTTCATGGACCCTCCGGATGGCGGCCTTGACCTTGTAGTGGCTTCAGGGTGTTTACTAGACCACAAATCGAACCAGGAAGCCACCATGCCTCAAACCGACCACGCCGATGCCGACCGCCTCGAACGGGTGAAAGTCCATGCGGACGGGCACGAAGGGCATGCCCATGCCCACGACGCGAGCTGCGGTCATAGTCACGATGCGCATGATCACGACCATGCTCATGACGGCCGGGGCCACAGCCACGCGCACGCCCACGGTGATGCAGGCTCGGCGTGCTGCGGAACAGGCACAGCCGCAACCGTAGCTGCGTCGATCCCGCTGGCGCCTTCCGAAGCCATCGGCAGCAACGTGCGCACCGCCATCCGCATCATGCAGATGGATTGCCCGACCGAAGAAGCGCTGATCCGCAAGAAATTCAGCCGCATGCCGCACGTGCGCAGCATGGACTTCAACCTGATGCAGCGCGTCTTGACGATCGTCCACGCGCCGGAGGCGCTCGACTCGATCCTCGCCGCGCTGCGTTCGCTCGACTTCACGCCCGAACTCGCGGACGCCGGCCCGGACGCCGCGCCCACGCCCGTGCCGCACGCGCCGCCCAAGCCGTGGTGGCCGCTGGCGCTCGCCGGTATGGCTGCCGCAGGCTCAGAGGCCGCTGGCTGGCTCGGCGCGCCTGCCTGGCTGCCGGCGGGTCTCGCGATCCTCGCCATCCTCTCCTGCGGCCTCACGACGTACAAGAAGGGCTGGCTCGCCATCCGCAACGGCAATCTGAACATCAACGCGCTGATGAGCATCGCCGTGACCGGCGCGCTGATCCTGCGCCAATGGCCGGAAGCCGCGATGGTGATGGTGCTCTTCACCATCGCCGAACTGATCGAGGCGAAATCGCTCGACCGTGCCCGCAATGCGATCCAGGGTTTGATGCAACTTACGCCCGAACAGGCGAGCGTGCAGCAGCCCGACGGCAGCTGGCGGTCAATGGACCTCAAGGCGATCGCGCTCGGCGCCGTGGTTCGCGTGAAACCGGGCGAGCGGATCGCGCTCGACGGCGAGATCGTAACGGGCCGCTCGAGTGTGGACCAAGCGCCGATCACCGGCGAAAGCCTGCCGGTCGACAAGGCGGTCGGCGACGCGGTATTCGCCGGCACGATCAACCAGACCGGCTCGTTCGACTATCGCGTCACCGCCGCGGCCAGCAACACGACACTCGCGCGCATCATCCACGCAGTCGAGGAAGCGCAGGGCACCAAAGCGCCGACCCAGCGTTTCGTCGATCAGTTCGCGCGCGTGTATACGCCGATCGTGTTCGCCATCGCGCTCGCCGTGGCCGTCGTGCCGCCGCTGCTGTTCGACGGGTCGTGGCAGGCGTGGGTCTACAAGGCGCTGGTGATGCTGGTGATCGCGTGCCCGTGCGCGCTCGTCATCTCGACGCCGGTGACCATCGTCAGCGGTCTTGCCGCGGCGGCCCGCAAAGGCATTCTGATCAAGGGAGGCGCTTATCTCGAGCAGGGCCGCAAACTGACCCGGCTCGCGCTCGACAAAACCGGCACGATCACTCACGGCAAGCCCGTGCAAACCGAGTTCGAAATACTCGCCGAGATCGACGCCGTGCGTTGCCGCACGTTGGCGGCGAGCCTCGCGGGGCGCTCCGATCATCCCGTATCGATGGCACTCGCGGCGGCGGCGAAGGCCGACGGCCTGGCCAACGTCACCGTCGACGCCTTCGAGGCACTCACGGGACGCGGCGTGCGCGGCGAGATCGACGGCGCGCCGTACTGGCTCGGCAATCACCGGCTCGTCGAAGAACTCGGGCGCTGTTCCGCGTCGCTCGAGGTGCGGCTGGACGCGCTCGAAAGCCAGGGCAAGACCGTCGTGATGCTGGTGGACGCCGAACGCGTGCTCGCCCTATTCGCGGTCGCCGATACGGTGAAGGAGACGAGCCGCGCCGCCATCGCCGAATTGCAGCGGCTCGGCGTGAGCACGGCCATGCTCACCGGCGACAACCCGCACACCGCCGCCGCAATTGCGCAGCAGGTCGGTATCGACGAAGCGCGTGGCAATCAGCTGCCGGAAGACAAGCTGAACGCGGTCGCGCAATGGTCGAACGACGGCGCGACGGTCGGCATGGTCGGCGACGGCATCAACGACGCGCCCGCGCTGGCGCGCGCCAACATCGGCTTCGCGATGGGCGCGATGGGCACCGACACGGCAATCGAAACCGCCGACGTCGCGTTGATGGACGACGACCTGCGCAAGATTCCGTCGTTCATTCGCCTGTCAAAGGCGACGCATTCGGTGCTGGTGCAGAACATCACGCTCGCGCTCGGCATCAAGAGCGTCTTCCTCGTGCTGGCCGTGACCGGTCTCGGCACGATGTGGATGGCCGTGTTCGCCGATGTGGGCGCGAGTCTGCTGGTGGTCGCGAACGGGCTGCGGTTGTTGCGCCAGTGACGGCGTGGCAGGTGTTGTGGTTTGACGAAGGGAGACGCGAAGTTCTGCCGGCAGTGCGGAACTGCGACACAGGTTTGAAGCAGCGAAGATGACCCGCGCCTGTGGTTGAGAAAGTCCGGTCAGACTAGTGCGCCAACGCAACGGCGTTAACCGCGCTGCCCATGTCCACGCGAGCGCCGATTGCCGCCTTCAACGTATCCGAAGGCCGCATGCCGAACAGCTTCCGGTAATCGGTTGCGAACTGGCTCAGATGCCAGAAGCCCCACGCCGCCGCAACATCCTGCACCGATCGTGATTCACGCGACGCGTTCGACAGATCGCGCCGCGCCCCATTCAGGCGAATTGCGCGCAGATACGTGGCGGGCGCCATGCCCAGCACGTCCTGAAAGCAGTATTGCAGCGTGCGCCGGCTCACATGCAGTTGCTCGCACAGCTCCGGCACGCTCACCGCCCGCTCGCGATTGGCCAGCACATAGTCGCGCGCTTCCGACACGATCGACTGACGGCGCGGACGCGCCGGCATCGCAACCGGCTCCGAGGCTGGCAACGCGCCGACGTCGAAGAGCAAAGCCAGCACCGACGCCTGCAGATTGTTGCGCGCGACCGAAGACAGCGGCGTGCCGCGCGCCGCGCCATCGTCGAGCAATTGGCGCAGCGTGGCACACAACTGCTGCTTGCGAGCCATGCCGATCGGCACGACTTGCGTGTTTGGCACATGATCGGCCAGACCGACGCGCTCCACTTCCGCCGCGTAACGGCGCAGCACTTCTCCTTTGACCACTACGCCAAAAATCTCATAACCCGCCGACGTCAGCAGTTCAAATTCGATGCCGCCCGGACGAAACGCGAGCGCATCGCCGGCAATCACCTGCGCGTCGATGCGCCCCGAACCCGCCGGGCACGTCGGAATGCCGAACCAGTACGCGTCCTTCTGCACTTCGCAGGTTTGCCGCAACGTGTGGCTGGTCGTTTCGACGAACACCTGCATGTGGTCGAGGCACAACTCCGTCAAGCCGCCGACAAAACTCCCTGCCGTCAGTTGGTCGTAGGTCTGGCTCCAGCCATGGAGATTGCGCGCCTGCTCGTCGGCATCGTGCGCGACGCAGGTCTGCACGCGGAAGCTCGGCTGCGGCGTGAGCGTCGGACTGGACAGGGTGTCGCTGAGAGTGTCAATCGTCATACCGGATCTGCCCAAACGGAATATCGAGGAGGATCGAAGGCAAGGAGAAGGCAATTCCCATGCCGAACGGATCTGATGCCTGCTCACGCCTTTGCATCGGCAGACATCAAACCCTGTGTTCAATTGGTGAACAGCGCTGCACACACTGCTCAGAAACGAAACGCTCAGCTTACGCTGGTTGAACAGCGCGACGCCCCATGCCGTGCGCGAGTGCCTGCTACGCGTGCAAGGGTCACCAGCGCGGTGCATTGGCACACTTCTGGCTCTAGCCTCACGCGGCCAAGCGATATATCGAGCCGAATATAGCCCATTCAAACATGTGAGGAGCACACAGATGAATCACGCAGAGATGCAATTTCTGACCACCGAATTCCCGTACAAGAAGCAGTATGCGAATTTTATCGGCGGCGAATGGGTGAAGCCTGCGGGCGGCGAGTACTTCGATAACGTGTCGCCGATCACCGGCGAAGCGTTTACGTCGATTCCGCGTTCGCGCGAAGCCGACATCGAACTCGCACTCGACGCCGCGCATCGTGCGAAAGCAGCGTGGGGAAAAACCTCCGTCGGCGATCGCGCGAACATCCTGAACCGCATTGCCGACCGGATGGAAGCGAACCTGCAGCGTCTCGCCGTGGCCGAGACGATCGACAACGGCAAGCCGTTGCGCGAAACCATGGCCGCCGACATTCCGCTCGCTATCGATCACTTCCGCTATTTTGCCGGCGCCGTGCGCGCGCAGGAAGGCTCGATCTCCGAGATCGATCACGACACCGTTGCGTATCACTTTCATGAACCGCTCGGCGTGGTCGGCCAGATCATTCCGTGGAATTTCCCGATCCTGATGGCCGTGTGGAAGCTCGCGCCCGCACTCGCCGCCGGCAACTGTGTGGTGCTCAAGCCGGCCGAGCAAACGCCCGCTTCGATTCTCGTGCTCGCCGAACTGATTCAGGACTTGCTGCCCGCAGGCGTGCTGAACGTGGTGAACGGTTTCGGCCTCGAAGCCGGCAAGCCGCTCGCTTCCAGCAAGCGCATCGCCAAGATCGCGTTTACCGGCGAGACCACGACCGGTCGTCTGATCATGCAGTACGCGAGCCAGAACATCATTCCTGTCACGCTCGAACTCGGCGGCAAGAGCCCGAACATTTTCTTCGACGACGTGATGAATGCTGACGACAGCTATTTCGACAAGGCGCTCGAAGGCTTCACGATGTTCGCGCTCAATCAGGGCGAAGTGTGCACGTGTCCGTCGCGTGTATTGATCGATGAAAAGATCTACGACCGCTTCATGGAACGTGCGCTAAAACGGGTCGCGGCGATTACGCAAGGGCATCCGCTCGACACCAAGACGATGATCGGCGCGCAGGCCTCGCAGGAACAGCTGGAAAAAATCCTCTCGTATGTCGACCTCGGCAAGCAGGAAGGCGCCGAATGTCTGATCGGCGGTGAACGCAATGCGCTCGACGGTGAATTGAGCAAAGGCTATTACGTGAAGCCGACCGTGTTCCGCGGCCACAACAAGATGCGCATCTTCCAGGAAGAGATCTTCGGACCGGTGGTATCGGTCACGACGTTCAAAACCGAAGAAGAAGCGCTCGAAATCGCCAACGACACGCTCTACGGTCTCGGCGCCGGCGTGTGGACACGCGACGGCACGCGCGCCTATCGCTTCGGCCGGCAGATTCAGGCAGGCCGCGTGTGGACCAACTGCTATCACGCTTATCCGGCGCATGCGGCGTTCGGCGGCTACAAGCAGTCGGGCATCGGCCGTGAAAATCACAAGATGATGCTCGACCACTATCAGCAGACCAAGAACCTGCTGGTCAGCTATAGCGACAAGCCGCTCGGTTTCTTCTAAGCGTCGCGTTCCTGTTCGAGCGGGCCGCATTGCGCGGCTCGCTCTTTTTTCTGCGAGGGCATGTGATGGCCGATAAGAAAGCAGTCGCCCGCGTGATCGCAACGCCTGCCGCTGTCGAGTTGATCGACAAGTTGCGCGCCGAGCATGGCGAGGTGCTGTTCCATCAATCCGGTGGATGCTGCGACGGCAGCGCACCAATGATGTTTCCTCAGGGTGAGTTCATGGTCGGCTCGTCCGATGTCAAACTCGGCACGATTGCGGGCGTGCCGTTCTACATGAGCGAATCGCAGTTCGAGTACTGGCAACACACGCAGTTGATCATCGACGCTGTGCCGGGAAATGGCGGAATGTTTTCTTTGGAGCGGCCCAGCGGATTGCGGTTCTTGACGCGCTCCCGTCTTTTCGAGGATGAAGAGAATGCGTGGCTGGAAACGCATCCGGTCGAGCGTGTCGATGGCTGATCGTTTACGTTCCGCTCGAGTCCGAATCGTCGCTGACGGCGGGTGCCGATGGTGTACCTGCCAGCAGCGCATCGCTGTCGTCTTTCAGGCCGACGCCGGTCAGACCCAAACGCCTTGCATGCGTCAGCAGATAGTGCAGCTTGTGCGCGGCTAACGGATAGTCGAGTCCTTCGGGACGCACATTCGAAATACAGTTGCGTTGCGCGTCGCTACAGCCCACTTTCGGCGCGTACGTAAGATAAATTCCGAGGCTATCGGGCGAACTCAAACCCGGCCGCTCACCGATCAGCATCACCACCAGTTTCGCATTCAGCAATTCGCCGATCTCGTCACCCAACGCGACGCGCGCCTGGCGTGCGACCACGATCGGGCCGATCTTCCAATCCGCGAGACGGGGAAGGACGGCTTGCAGCAGTGGGATCGATTGCTTCGATGCGGCGAACGCCGAAAGACCATCGCCGATCACGAAGACCACTTCGGGCGAATCGTTCGGCACCGCCGCCAGCGCCACGCGACTCTCTTCCGATAAACGCCGCCCAAGATCGGGACGCCGCAAATAGTGCTCGCGATCCGGCGCGGCGCTATGCACGTCGAGCGTCTTGAAGTTTTGCGCGCGCAATTGCTCGTGCAACACGTCCGTGTCCAGCGGATGATGCACAGCGTCGCGCGCCTGCGCGTGCGACAGGTTGAACGCGAGCAGCGGCGCGGTCGGCAAGCTATTGCCCGCGCGGCCCAACGCGATGCGCGCGTTGGTGAACTGCCGCAACGCGTTCCACGGATTCTTTTCGAGGAAGTCGCTCATGCGATGCCCATCCAGTCGCGCGCCCCTTCCAGCAAGGGTTGTTGCGTCGATGCGCTGAGCAACGCGCCGCGGGCGTCGGTGATCTGCATCGACTCCAGCCATTCTTCGAATTCCGGCGCGCGGCGCAAACCAAGTACGTCCCGCACGTAAAGCGCGTCATGGAAGGACGTGCTTTGATAGTTGAGCATGACGTCGTCGGCGCCGGGAATGCCCATGATGAAGTTGATGCCCGCCACGCCGAGCAGCGTGAGCAGGTTGTCCATGTCGTCCTGATCGGCTTCGGCATGGTTCGTGTAGCAGATGTCGCAACCCATCGGCACACCGAGCAGTTTGCCGCAGAAGTGATCTTCGAGACCGGCGCGTGTGATCTGCTTACCGTCGTACAGATACTCCGGCCCGATGAAGCCGACCACCGTGTTCACCAGGAACGGATTGAACTTGCGTGCAACTGCGTAGGCGCGCACTTCGCACGTCTGCTGGTCCACGCCGAAATGCGCATCCGCCGACAACGCGCTGCCCTGGCCGGTTTCGAAGTACATCAGGTTATTGCCGACCGTACCACGCTTTAACGAAAGTCCCGCTTCATACGCTTCCTGCAGCAGCGCGAGCGAAATGCCGAAGCCCGCGTTCGCTTTCTCCGTGCCCGCAATCGACTGAAACACCAGATCGACCGGCGCACCTTTTTCAATTGCGGCAATCGTATTGGTGACGTGGGTCAGCACGCACGATTGCGTCGGCACCTGATAGCGTTGGCGGAAGTCGTCGATCATCAGCAACAACTTGGTGATCGCGGCGAGATTGTCGCTGGCCGGGTTGATGCCGATCATCGCGTCGCCGCAACCGTACATCAGGCCGTCGAGCATCGAGGCGGCGATGCCTTTGACGTCGTCGGTCGGATGATTCGGTTGCAAACGCACCGACATGTGCCCCGGTAAACCGACCGTGTTGCGAAAGCGCGTGATCACCGGACGTTTGCGCGCCGCCGCGATCAGATCCTGATTGCGCATCAGTTTGGACACCGCGGCGACCATCTCCGGCGTGAGGCCCGCGGTGATACGCGTGAGCGCGTCGGCATCGGTCGTGCTGCTCAACAGCCAGTTGCGAAAGTCACCGACTGTGAGGTGAGATATCTCAGCGAATGCCTGCGGCGAATGATCGTCGATCACGAGACGCGTGACTTCGTCGCTTTCATAGGGAATCAGCGCTTCGTTGAGGAAGGTGCGCAGCGGCACTTGCGCGAGCGCCATCTTGGCCGCGACGCGTTCTTCCTCACTCGCTGCCGCCACGCCCGCGAGCTGGTCGCCGGAGCGTTGCGGGCTGGCCTTCGCCATCAGGGTTTTCAGATCGGCAAAGCGATACGTGCGGCTGCCGATCGTCTCGGTGTAGCTCATCTTTACGACTCCATCGCCGCTGCTCGCGCAGCGGCTCGATCCGTCATTCCTCGAGCAAGGCGTCCGCCGGCGCGGCTTCGCGTTGATGGCGCGTCATCAGGAAGTAGACGTAGCCCAGCGCGAGAAAGATTGCGAACACGATCGCCACCAGAAAATTGAAGTAGACCATCGTCGCCAGACAGATGACCGCGGCCACCAGCGCGAACGCCGGAAAGACCGGAAACAGCGGCGCGCGGAACGGTCGCTCCATGTTCGGCTCGGTGCGGCGCAGCTTGAACAGCGACAACATGCTGATGATATACATCACGATAGCCCCAAATACGGACATCGTCACGATGTTCGCCGTCAGCGTCTGGCCGCCGAACTGGATCAGCTCGTCGCTGTAGATCGCCGCGATGCCGACCACGCCGCCCGCAATGATCGCGCGATGCGGCGTCTTGAAGCGCGGGTGCACCTTCGAGAGCCACTCCGGCAGATAGCCGGCGCGCGCCAGCGCGAAGATTTGCCGCGAATAGCCGAGGATGATGCCGTGAAACGACGCGACGAGTCCGAAGAGACCCAGCCACACCAGCATATGCATCCAGCCGCTATGTTCGCCGACGATGAATTTCATCGCCTGCGGCAGCGGATCGTTGATGTTCGACAGCTTGGTCCAGTCGCCTGCCGCGCCGGCAAACACCATCACGCCAATGGCGAGCACCACCAGCGTCAGAATGCCTGCGACGTAGGCAATCGGAATCGAGCGCTTCGGGTTTTTGGCTTCTTCGGCGGCCATGGCCACGCCTTCGATCGCGAGGAAAAACCAGATTGCGAACGGAATTGCCGCGAACATCCCGTGAAACGAGCCCATGCTGAAGGTGTCGGCACCGGACCAGCCGCCTTTGGTGAAGTTCGACCACTGAAAACCCGGCGACACGACGCCCATGAAAACCAGCAGTTCGAAAATCGCGAGCAGCGTCACACACAACTCGAACGCCGCGGCAATCTGCACACCGACGATATTCAGCGCCATAAAGATGAGATACGCGCCCATCGCCGCGTGTTTCGGTTCGAGACCCGGAAACTGCACGTGCAGGTACGCACCGATCGCGAGCGCAATGGCCGGCGGTGCAAACACGAATTCGACAAGCGTTGCCGCGCCGGCCAGATAACCGCCGGTTGGGCCGAACGCGTGGCGAGCGTAGGCGAACGGGCCGCCCGCGTGCGGAATCGAGGTGGTGAGTTCCGTGAAACTGAAAATGAACGTCGTATACATCGCGGCAATGAAAATCGCCGTGATGACGAAGCCGAGCGTGCCGGCGCTCGCCCACCCATAACTCCAGCCGAAATACTCGCCGGAAATGACGAGACCGACCGCGATGCCCCACAGTTGCCACGTGCCGAGCGTCTGCTTCAACTCGTGATGCGTGACTTTGCCGACGTGCTGATTCTTGGACACTGATTTCATCGGGAGCTCCCTGATGGTGCCGCCGGCTCGACGCCGCAAGGCTTTGCGGTGCATTGGGCGGACAGGCTTCAGCCGATAGTAGTGAGCCATTATTCGAAGTGTTATCGAAATTCGGCAAAGTTCTGGCGGCGTAGTGTCAGTGGGTGCTTAATTGCGCGTCGCGTTAAGGGTGAAGTTCGCAGGATTTGGTAAATGGGGACGTGGTACTTTCGTTCGCATCCGTTCGACAATTTTTGTGCTCATTTGGTGTTCACCAGCCATGACCGAATCAGGTAATCGAGCTCCCTATGAAACCCGGCTCGGCCGCGTGCTCGACCATATTTACGATCATCTCGAAGAGCCGCTCGACATCGGTCGTCTGGCGGAAATTGCCTGTCTGTCGCCGTACCACTGGCACCGGATTTATCAGGCGATGTATGGCGAGACGGTGGCCACCACGGTGCGGCGTTTACGGCTGCATCGCGCGGCCGGCTATCTGGCGAACGGTTCCATGCCGATTGCGGAAATTGCCGAGCGCTCCGGCTACAGCAGTCTGCAATCTTTTTCCCGCACTTTTCGCGCGGCGTTTGGCATGCCGCCGGCGCAGTATCGCAAGCAAGGCACCCATAGCCGGTTTCGGCCGGCGCTATCAGGAGACGATCAAATGACGATGCGTGAAGTGGTGATTCGTCACGTGGAGACGATGGCGGTTTTGTCGGTGGATCACGTTGGACCGTATATGCAGATCGGCAAGGCGTTCGACGCGCTGTTCGGCTGGCTCGCAAAACACAATTTGCTCGCGGCTGAGATGCGCATGATCGGCGTTTACTACGACGACCCTGGCGTTGTTGCGGAGAGTGAGTTGCGGTCGAAGGCTGGGGTGTTGTTGCCGCATCCGGTTCAGGCGTCCGTGACGGTGAGTCCGCCGGTTTCCGTGGCGCATGTGAAGGGCGGTGAGTATGCGGTGTTGCGACATCAAGGACCGTATAGCGATATGCGTGCCGCGTATGAGTGGTTGTACGGGACGTGGCTCGTGCAGTCCGGGCGAGAAGCGGCCGACGCGCCGGTATTCGAGGAGTATCTGAATAGCCCGAAGGATACGGCGCCAGCCGATCTCATCACGGAGATCTGTTTACCGCTGGTTTGACGGTTTGCCTGCCCGGTGCTCGCTTGTGCAGCGTGCTGCGCGGATGCTTCTCTGGTTTTTATAGTCTTTGTATATGTATACGTAGTAATAGTTAACAAGCCTCGCATCTTTCTGTGGATAACTTGAAACTTCGTTTACGGATCAACGCACTGCGGAATCGATAACCCTGCGGAGCGTGCGCGCACAGGAACACGGAGCCAGGGAAAACTTTTGTGCGACCTGGCGACGTCGCGTTTTTATCAAGGTTCCACCCACAACGTGTTAGACGGCTTGTACAAAAGTTGTCCAGAGGGGGCTGTGGATAACTTGAGGGGCGTGGCGTCGCGCAACCGCACCGCGTTGGTCCGGCGTGAACTGCGCTGCGCCCGTCCGTTCGACGACGCGGCCGTCAGATTGTCGCCGTCCGTCTATGGCGAAAAATCGCTTCGTACTGCCAATGCGTTGACAAGCTCCGAGCGGCTCGTTTATTGTCGCCACGCGGGACGGCTGGTCAAGCACGCCTCTCAGTTGAAATCCACTCGGCAAGTCACACTGTTTTCATTGCACTACTATCTGCGGACTTGCTTCGAACGGGCGCATCCGAATCCTTGGTTGATCGATGCATCTTGTATCGAAATTCGACCCGACTTGTTGCAATTGAAAATGTCGAAAGCTCCGGATCGAACTTATAATCCATTAGCCATCCGCCCGGAGATTGAACGCATGCATTTGCCATTGCCAAAGTTGGTTAAGCTTACAGTTGTCCCGCTGACGGTATTCGCATTTTCTTTCCCGGCATGCAGCCAGACTGGCCAATCTCCTGAAGTCACAGCACTCGTCAAAAAATCGCTCGCGGATATGATTTTCGTGAAGGGCGGGACCTTCACGATGGGAGATTTCGGTCCGCAAGTGACACCGGAAAAACTTCCATTTACGTCGCAGCAGGAAAACAAACCTGCTCATTCGGTGACGCTGGATAGTTTTTCGATCAGCAAGTACAAGGTCACGTACGCAGACCTCGATATCTATACCGCTGCGACGGGCAAACCATCGTGGCCGCAAGACAAAGCGGATCGGCAATACAGGGCCGCCGACCACCCGGCCGGCGTTCCGTGGCAGATGGCCAAAGATTATTGCGAGTGGCTTGGCAAGCAAGGCGGCGCGCCGGTCGATCTGCCTACTGAAGCGCAATGGGAATATGCCGCCCGTTCGGGTGGCAAGCCGGTCATTTTCGGAACGAACAACGGCAAGTACGAAGCGGATCACAACCTGCCATCCGCCGATACGGTCGAGCAGAAGTACACGCCTGATACCGCCGTTTCACAATATGTTTATCCCGTCGGCAAATATCCGCCGAACGCCTTGGGTCTTTACGACATCGGTGTCGACGGTCGAGACTGGGTCAACGACTGGTTCGCCCCGGACTACTATGAACACTCACCGGCGAAGAATCCCACGGGACCGGCGAGCGGGACCATGAAAGTGATTCGTGGCGCGGAAGGCGACAACTCCGAAACCGCCATGACGGTTTATCGCTACAAGGCGCCGCCTGCCGGTTACGCCATCAAAACCAAGGACGGGCGCACGTTAGGACCCACGGCTGTCACGCTGACCTTCCGCTGCGCGGTGCAAAAGACCAGCCCTCTGTGAATTTCGCGGCGCGCCGTCAGACCACCCGCACGTCCGGCATGTTGTCGTAAAACGGGTGTCTGCCCACGGCAGCCTGGAACTGGTAATCGGTCGAGTCGACCTGCGCAACGGCATAGCCAGGCGTGGGGTCGACTTTCAGCATCGCTTGCAGGCTGTCGTAGTAATCGTCAATTTCTTTCCCGTCTCCCGCAGGAGCGCTCGTCAGCGACATCTCGAGAAATTCCTTTAGCTGTTGTCGCCGCACAGTAATGTCGCCGGAGCGCCCCTGCGGATGGATGTGCTGGACGACGTTGTTCAGATCGTGCTTGGTGTGCGACCACTTGAGGATCTGCTTAACAGCATCCTTGCGATTCCCGTACCACCGACCGTACTTGTGATTAGCCATGTCGATGCCATCCGTCGCGTACCAATGGCGAGTCAACTGATAGATCATGATGCCCTTCGCTTCGGGCGTCGCGTACTGGAGCATCCATGGATTGCTGAGAACGCGGTTCATCAATTGCACGCGTGCGGCCTCTTTCTCGTATTCCTCGATGAGGTCCGTGAAAAGCCTGTTTATTTCATCGACTTCCTGACCGACGGTGGAGGCCAGATCCTGAATGCCTTGAATGACCATCACCTGAATATGTGAGAAGGCGTTAAAGGCGGTCGTTTCGACGAACTTCAACTTTTGGAAGTTCGCGTGATAAAGCTGGTAGAAGAACCATTTGACGAATTCAGCAATGCGCAGCGCGTCGACCGACACCTCGATGTCGCCTTTCGCTCCCACGCCCAGGCATAGTCCGGCCTTCGCCTTGATTCTGAAACGGCCCGCCGCGTAGCTCACGTCGAGCATGCAGGTAAGTCCGGCGCCCGCCATTGCGGTGATGGTATCGCCGACCTTGGCGAATGGTTTGTACTTCCCACTCGGCCCTTGCTTCGCTGGCTCCATCCACTCGAGCGCGCCTTCGAGCGACAGATCCGCGCGCGCACCGGCGAATACGTCGAGGTCGGCATTCGCGCTTGGATCGACTGGCTTGCCACCTACCTTGATTTCGCGTTGCTTCGTAGTGGGGTTGTCGACCGCTGCGCCGTACAGACCCAGGTCTTTGCGCTTTTCGTCGCGATAGTCGACGACGACGCCCAACTGCGCGACCATACTTGCGCCCACCATCCCCGACAAGCCGAGTTCACACTTGAATCGAACCGCACCGAGCGGATAAGTCTTGCCGTCATCGCCGTCCAGACTCCACATCCAGCCGGCGATGTCCGGATAGTAGAACGCGCCGGAAACCTTGCCTTCGGCGATAGCGAATTCGGCCTGCGCCGACGCCTTGATGGCCACGCGGCCCTTTTGCGGTTGCCACTCCGTGTCCAATCCCGCGCCAGCCAGATACCGCATCAACTGCGCTTTGGCCTCGATGCTGACGTTGTTGCCGAATGCGGTCTGCTTGGGTTTCTCCGTCTCTTTCTTCTCGCCCTCACCACGTTCCGCCGGTTCCTCCGCGCCAGCGCTGTAACTGAGATCCTTGTTCCACTCTTCCGCCCAAGCGAAAAGCGTCCCCGTCACATGCTTCTCGACGATCTCCGAGGACACTTTGGTCTTTTCGTACAGCTGCGACTTGATCTTGCTCTCGCGATTAATGAGCACGCCTTCTTTCAGCTTATCGACGTCGATCTTGTACTTGCCGTTCGCATTTTTCTTGATGAAGCTTTTCGCACCGGTTTCTTTTTCTTCCTTGCGGCCCTTCATGTCTTCGAAAGCAGCGGGCCCGAATTTATGCCAGCCCGCCTTGATCTTGTTCGAGCGTACGTAGTGGAGTTTGTACTTGGCGAACTTGACGGATTTTTTTCCATCGCCGTCGATATGAATCGGGATCAACTCGACCATGGTGAGGTCTTTGCTATCCAGCTTGCTGAGCGGCTCCAGTTCCTTTTTTAACGCCTTGTGCGCAGTCTCGCGTTCCTTGAGGGCATCGTCGACGGCGGCCTTGTGCGCCTCACCGGCGCGCGGATCGGACATATGCTTCTGTACGTCCTCGGCATAGGCCTTCAGCACCACGTCGAGCTTCTCATTCGCCTTGTGAAATTTGTCGACGCGGTCATGCAGCAGATTGCATTCGCTTTGCAGACCGCTGACGTCCTCCGCCGGCACGAGAATGAATTCTCCCGTCTCGGGCCGGAAGTAGAGCCTGGGCGCCGGATCGTGCGGCACGTGCACGAGACTGTCGGGTGTCGTGTTAGTGGTGCCGTTGCCGTCTGGCGCGTGACTTGTGCTCGGAGCGTTCATGGATGTCGGTCTGCTTGAATGGGCGAAAGAATCAGCGCACCCAAAGGATGCGCGCGTACTCGTTGGCCGGAATCAGGTATCGAGGAAAACTTTCAGGGCACTCGGCGTGCTCGTCATGATGCGCGAGGTGAGACCCTGTTCATCGGTCATGCCCTCGAACACCTTGCCTTCCGCAGTCTCGACGCGGTAGCGCACGTAGGGGGCGGCCTCGCCGGTGTGCTTGTCGTGAATCTTGAACTGCTCGTTGTACGGGCCTTCGCCGGAGGGGAGCGCGGGCGGCTTGCTCGACAGGCTCGTGGGCCCGGCGAAGGAATGGCTGCTGCCTTTGATATCGATTTTTCCCGGCGCGTGGATTTCGATGTTTCCGTCTTTCAGGCGGATGTACGCGCCGCCACTCGTCAACAGGATGTCCTGCTTGGCAACGACCTCGATTTTTTCCGTCGCCGATAGCAGCTTCAGGCTCTTTTGCGCGGTGATTTCGATGTTGTCGGACTGGGCCTGGATTTCGACTTTGCCCTTCGCCGCGAACAGCTTCATGCCCGCGTTCTGAACGAACAGACTGATTTTTTCGCTGACGCTTGCCAGCAGTGATTTGCCGGTTGCGATATGTGTGCTCTGACCACTGACCAGATTGACGTGCTCGTTTGCCGCGATATGAACCGACTTCTGCGTTGACATCGCGATGCCTGCAGGCGTTGCGAACAGCATGATCGGTTCCTTGAATGCGTTCGCGCTGCCGGTGCCGCCACCGGCTGTATTGCCTCCGCTGCCTGTCGCCCCCGAGACGCTGTTCTGCGTGGCGTCGGTGAAGGACTTCAGCGAGTCGTAGCCATCTTTCAGGCTCTCGGCCTGATGCGTTTCGCTCGCCTGGCTGAGCGACTCGATCACGCTTTCCGAATTGACCAGCTGGCTGCCCGCTTCGCGTGTATCGAGCGGCTGGCTCGCTGCGCCGGTTGTCTGATGCGTCGAGACGTACATGCCTTGTGCAGCTCGCACTGCACCGTATGCGTCCGACTTCAAGTCGAAACCGCTGCCCAGATAGGCGCCGCGCGCGTTGCCGGTTTGCGCGATCAGATAGCCGAGATGCAGTTGCGAGTTAGCGCTGCTGCTGTACATCTGCACGCGGTTCTGGCCGGTGGCATCGTCCATCACCATCTGGTTGTAGCCGCTGCCCTGGTATTCCTTGGACTTGTAGCCGGAGAGAATACCGTTCGAATGCCAGTCCGGCGTTTTCGCGCCGTTGTAGACGCGACCGGTGACAATCGGTCGATCGCAGTCGCCGTCGAGGAACGAAATGATCACTTCCTCGCCGATGCGCGGGACGTGCACTCCACCGTGCCCTCCGCCGGCATTCGATTGGGAAACACGTACCCAGCAGGAGGCGTTCTCGTCGCCGGGATTCAGCCGGTCCCAGTGCATCTGGACTTTGACGCGGTTCAGGGAGTCGGTGAAAACCTCTTCGTTTTGCGGTCCCACCACGGTCGCCGTCTGCATGTGCATTTTCGGCTTGTGATGTTCGAGCGGACTGCGGAACGGGATGGCCTTGCGTTGGGCTTCAATCGTTGCCATGAAGAAGCCTTCGCCGCCGTCCGTGGCTTTGACGATCAGCGCTGGATCGCTGGCATGCTGCGCACGGACCGTAGAGATCGTTTGCTTCAGGCTATGTGGGAAATCCGTCGTGCCGCTCGAGACCGGCAGGTTGTTCTCCACGATCCAGTCGACGGCGATCACCGCAAACTGCCGATCCTGCTGGCTACCCGTACTGTGCTCCGGATGGTCCTGCAGTTCGAACCAGCGGCCGGCGTCGACACGACGCACTGCACCCACGCCGTGGAAACGCTTCGCGCGCGATTCCCACTCTTCCATTCTCACTTTCGAGAGCTGATCACCGCGGTCCTGCTTGCCGTACGTGTAGGCGCCTGTGTATTCGTACACTTCGGCCTGCTGCGGCAGGTCACCCTGGGTACCCAGCGTCGGGATCGTGGTGCCTTTCGGATTCGACCCGGTGGACGGCGACTTGTAGTCGAACGTGCGCGTAGTGAGCGAAGTACTTTGCAGCGTGCGCGTGCCGCTCCATTGCACGAAGGCATCGGTTTCGCTGTTGGTGCCCGAGTGGTAGAAATCCACCGTTTGCGGCGAAAGCGGTTGCAGGGTAGCGATATCGTCGGTAACGACCAGCGTGTGCGATTTGCCGTCGGTAGCCTGTTCGAAATAGCCGAACAGGCCTTCCGTTTCCATCAGCCTTTGACAGAAATTCCAGTCATCCTCGAATTGCACGCAGAATGAACGCTGCGGCAATGGGTTTCTCAAGCTGAAGCGGAAAGCACCCTGCGCCTGCGGATGCATATTGAATACATCCGTGAGAATTTCATCGACGGTTTTATCCTGCCAGATGCGTGCATCTTTTCTGAAGCGCAGAAAATGCATCCATGAGACAAAGCCGATCTGATAGCTGGTAATCGCGCTGTCGGAGCCTAAACGACGGGCGGTATGGACATAACCGTGGTGCGGGGCATACGACTGGTCGGTTTGCTGGATCCACAGCGTGACAGGCTGGGCGATCAGCCTCTTGAGTTCGATATTGTCGGTGGTTGAAACCGTATCCAGCGTGAATTCGTAATTACGGCCGATACGGGAATAGCCCACCAGCCTCTGTGGCAGAAGGACGTTCGCGCCCAGTGGTGTATCGAGTTTAAGCAGACGGTCACTCTGCAACAACCCGCCTTTAATTGCCGCGATAATGTCCTGCGCGCCCATACTGCCTCTTTTTATGCAATTTGCGCCCCCGCGCTATCGCGCGATAATACAAAAGATCAGACGTTTACCGCAATCGATTCAATGGAAACAAATGTTAAATCGGAATTTGTTCCGCGCCAATTCGACACGCGCACGAATTCGGTAAAAATAGCGTGCATGCCTGTAAATGGCCCGGCAGCGATATTCTTTCGCTCCTTTTTACTGAGCCTCGTTGCGGATTAGGTTGACCACGGATACACCGGTGATTCGCTAGGCATCGACGGACATCATCTGCTGCGACGACACCAGTCGCGGCGGCGGATGGCAACCGCATATACAGAGATCGTCGCTCAAGGCTGCATGCCTTCCGTCCGGTGCGGTCATGATCTGGCGCGGTCCATCGCACTGTATCTTCCCCCTTGTATTGCAAGCGGGACATGCAACCGGATCTCCTTCGTGGGCGACGTCTTTGTCGCTCAATTGAATGGAGGTGGGAACGGCTTGAACAACGCCATTGGCGGTCGTCTTGTCGCCGTTCAAAACCAGATATCGTTTCATGTTATCTCTGGGAGCTGGAGTTTGTGCGCGCTCAGCCGAGTTTTCGGCCTGTCATGTAATCCGCTTACGCTCTGCCTGTGTATGCGACGCTTGTCGTCACACCCATCGAGCGTAGGTCGGCGTGCACCGTAAGCGTCCCCCAGCTAAAGACAAAGGTATCCGCGCCTGTCGTGGACGATACACAAGGCGATTGTGCTTCTGTGGCGATTATTTTCGACAGCGTCTTCTTCTCCTTGACGAGATCTTCCTCGGTCGCCGACCAGTCGAGCTTTTTGGCCACGCCATCGGTCCAAACGAAGTCGAGCATTGCGAGCTTTTTGTCGCAAAAGCGAGCCGTCACGCCGAACGTCTTGCCCCAAACTTTCACGCTCTTGATGCCGTAGTTTTCCCACTCGCCGTACTTCGCCAGTTCCGTTGCTCCTGTCAAAGGCGATTCGTCAGGCGACGGCCTACCCCGAAACAGGTTCGTTGACGCATCGATAGCCAGCGTGCCAGTGGAAAAATCGAACGTAGCCATCTTTCATTAACTCCCAAACTTCAAAATATTGCCGCCGACGAGGCTGCCCTTGTCGGCGCTCGATACGAAATACTGAGTGCCTCCGCCTTTGCCCAGGTTGGGATTGGCGAGCGACTGTCCCTTCGCCACGCAAATGTCCTTGGTGACAACGAATGCCCTCAATTGGCTTCTCATCGGGCGGGCGTCGACTGTATTGCCTGCGTGCGAAATCTGCGTCATATCGTTGTACTCGCGCGCTGACCCGCCTGTGTTGAGAATCGTGCGAGCGTCGGAGAAATAGTTACCAGGCAAAGCGGTCGCGATCTTGTCGGGCGGCGCATACGGGTACAACGTGTACAACACTGTACCGCGCTTCAAGACCGTGTTCGTGTAGGAGTCGACTCCGGGATAAGGGTCTTTGCCTTGCCAGCTTCGCGCCTGCGCAGCCGGGTCTTTGCCGGCACAGGGATCCTTCTGGCAGCAATCCTTGTTCGGTGTTTGCGCTTTCTTCTTGAGCCCCAACGGGTCGATCCAGCCCGTGGGATTCGGCGCGTACTGGTACACATTCCCGCCGGCCAGCAGTCCGATCGGATCTTTGGACGTAAAACGTCCGGTGCCCGGATCGTAGTATCGGTGACGGTTGTACGCGAGGCCGGTTTCGTCGTCGTAGTGTTGACCCTGGAAGCGAATTGGATTCCGCACAGCGCTGGCCGTCGCTTTCGACACGCGCGCGATTACATTGAGCGCCTCACCCCAGGCCTTGTATTTGGCTTCCCAGACGACTTCACCGAATTCATCGGTAAGCAGTTGCGGCGTGCCGAGCTGATCGCAGTGGTAGTAAAAGATGTGCGCGGGGGGCGGAAGAACGACAGGCTTCAGCAGCGGATCGTCTTCCGGCGCATAGCGATCGGTCTGCTTCCAATCGGGCGTAGCGATACCCGCGATCGCGCCGGAGACGAACTGCGCCAGCGGCACGAATGACCCCGCTTCATATACATAATGCGTGCTGCCTTCATCGGCGCTTTCGTACGCCAGCGTATCGCCGTCCCAGCCGAACGTCGTGCGTTTGCCGTCGACCTCTTTACCGATACGGCGCCCGAACGCGTCGTAGAAATAACGCGCCTCGTGATGGCGCGCCGGCTCAGCAACACTGGCCGCCGTCATCCGGTTGAATTCGTCCCACTCGTAGCGCTGCTCGGCGCCTGCCGAGCGTTTGGAAATCAGGTTGCCGCGGGCATCGTAGGTAAAGTGTGTGCCGGCGTAGTCCTTCAAAAGATTGCCCAGCACTCTCGGCGTCTGCGCCGGCAAGGTACTCGATTGCAGACCGCCGCTAGTGCGTGCCTGGGCCGGATTGCCCGGATCGACAATATTGCTCGCCGGATCGAATGCGAAACGTTCGGTCGCAAAAGGGCTCATTGCTTCGACCAGCCGTCCGACGGGATCGTACTGATAACGCGTCACGCCGTCCCGGCTGTCGTCGATCTCTTTCAGTTGCCCCACGGCATCGTACCGATACCGCCGTGCCACGATCGCAGCGGGTGCGCCGGTGCGTTTGAGCGCCTGGGACTCCATCCGTCCGACCGGGTCATAGCGCGTGTTCTGCGCAATCCGGTTCGACAGCGTGCGTTGTGTTTCACGATGCAGGTCGTCGCGCTCGAACTGAATCAATTCCTGTCCGTCGAGCTGCATGCCGTGCACGTGGCCCGTGCCATACACCAGCCAGTCGACGGCATGACCATCGGGCCGCACGGTTTTGATGCGCGTGCCGATCTCATCGTACTCATGCCGCCACACATAGCTGCGGCGCTCGCCGAATAACGCTTGCGTGTGATGTTCGCGTACCAGATTGCCGACTGGATCGAAGAAGTGCTGCACCCGGCTGACGGCGTTTTGTGCATCGATGAGACGGCCAGTTCCGTCGTACATGAAACGCTCGTCGCCCGCGCCGGCGACGCGCCGCGCGAGGCGTCCACCGCTGTCGTATTCGAGCTGAGTCTTTTGTCCCGCTTCATCGACGGTTTGTAACTGGCCAGTCGCCGCGTCGTAGCCGTACCGGGTCGTCATCCCGTCGAAGCCGATTTCCTCGAGGAGGCGCCCAACCGGATCGTAGTGAAACTGGTAAGTCGCGTGGTTCGAATCGGTGAGTGCGCTCAGCCGTCCGGCGCGGTCGTAGCGATAGCTCAGCAGTTCGCCCGTTGCATCACGACGATGCGCGATTCGCCCGGCGGCATCGTATCCATAGCGGGTGACCTGGTTCAGCGGATCCGTATGCACGAGGAGCCGGCCTTCGGCGTCGTACTCCAGCTTCTCGATTCCCGCGGCAGATTGGACTTGAGCCAGTTGGCCGTTGCCGCCATAGCGATAGGCGACACTCCGCCCGCCCGCGTCCTTGCTCCCGAGCAGGCGGCCTTCTCCATCGTAGGTCCACTGCGTCGTCTTCCCCGAACAATCGGTATAGCTGACAAGGCGGCCCGCGGCATCATAAGCGAGTGCCTTCGCGCCGCCCTTTGCGTCGACGATCTCGGTCGGCTGTCCCTGAGCGTTGTAGCTGTATTGCGTCTTGTGACCCAGCGGATCGATCTGCGTGGTGACATTGCCTGCATCGTCATACTCGCGGGCCCAGCGATACGCGTGCGGATCGATGATGACCGTCATCTGATCCTTGGCGTCGTACTCCATGCGTACCACGCTGCCATCCGGGCGCGCCTGTTCGATCAGGTTGCCGCGCTCGTCGTAGGTGAAGCGCTCGACGCTGCCGTCCGGGTAAATATGCTGCGTCAGGTTGTGCTGGGCGTCGCGGTAGAACCACTCATCGAGGCCGTCCGCGTAAATGATCCGATACGTGTAGCCGTCGATATCGAAGTAGTAGCGGGTGAGGTTGCCGAGCCCGTCAGTCACGTCGACGAGACGGATATCCGGATGCCACGCGAGACGCGTGTCGAAGCTACCGTCGTCCGCGTATTCGCGCACGCACTTCGCCTTGGGTCCCGTGCCATCCCATTCGAGATTCATGCCACGACCAGTACGATCCGTGTATCGCGTGACGAGGTGATGTGTATAGGCATACTCGCGACGATTGCCGTGGCGGTCGGTTGCCGCAATCAGGTCGCCATGCTGGTCATAGGCGTAACGCACCAGCGTGCCGACTCGTTCGCCTTCCTGGTCGGTCTCCACCGCTTCGCTCAGACGGCCGCTCGCGTCGTGCGAAAACACGACGATGCTTTGCGAGGTGATCAGCCGCGTGAGCCGATGCGCGTCGTCGTAATCCAGCGTGATTTGACTGCCGTTGCGGTCCTTCAGGAAAGCGAGCCGGAAAGCACCACCGCGTTTCTCGTACGCTTCGAGCAGTTCATGGCCGCGCGTGAGCGTGAGCCATTGATTATCGAGCTGCGCGAGCGTGAGATCTTCGGCGAGATCATCGTGCGTCTCACCCGCCTTGAGCAGCGGGTAGTCGAGACTGCGTCCGCTCGGATCGTGATAGACAAGCTTCGCCGCGTGGATATCGAAGCGCGTGGTGTAGGGCGTGATCCAGCGCGCGCCCAGATTGCTTTCGTCGTAGGCGGAGAGAAATGAACGGTACGTGCGTCGCCAGACCACCGGCATTGCGCCGGGCAAAACGAAGTCCTGGTGATCGAAGCGTTCGTCGCCGAGTGCATAGCCGATCGAGCCGCCGCTGCGTCCCAAGCCACAGCTCTTGCAGTCGCTCGCTCCCGGATGCTTGGCCTTCGCCTGCGTCGCGATCGTCTCCAGTTCGCCTTCGGTTTTCTTCAACTCGGCTTCAACCTTGCCGGCTGCCTTGATGCCGACGGTCTGTTTGTGTTTCTGCTTTTCCTTCCACTTCGCCACGGCCTGCATCAGCGCGTCGAGCATCCAGATCAGGCCGCCGACATCCGCGCTATTCAAGCCCTTGATCTTCTCCATCACCATCGGAATCGCATGGCGCGCTTCCGCGGCCATCTGCCTGAGCCGTTGGTTCGTGGACGGCGAGATTTCATTCGCTGCACGTGACGCAAGATTCGCCGCGTCCTTCACCAGCACCTTGGTGCCGTCTTTCAGATACGACCACAGGTTCTCGGCGACCTTGCTCGCGTCATGGGCGGCAAAGCCGTCGCCGACTTGTGCGAGATGTTTGTCGGCCGCGCGATAGTTGCCCGACGTGTCGAAGAGCTTGCCCGATGCCGCGCCTTCGAAGACCTGCGCAAGACCTTCGAGCAGCTTCTTTGCATGATCCGCGCAATCGTCGAGCATCTGTGCGAGCTTCGCCTGCACTTCCTGAATGAATTTCTCGATATCGCCAGCGAACTTCGCGCTGATGTGCGCCACCAGCACCGAGATGATCGTATCGGCGATCATCTGCGCGCCGCCCTCCGCCACGGCCTTGGCGCTCTTCGCGAGTTCCTCGCGAGCGAGCTTCATCAGCGGCCGCGCGCCCATACGGAATTCGCCCATCACGGGCGGCAGCGGGATCACGCCGATGAGGTCGATACCTAGATTCAGATAATCGAAGAAGTCTTTCGACTCCGCTTCGATCAGCCGTTTGATATCCATCACGACATCGATCGCCGACAGAATGTTCGAAACGACTGGAATGTAATTGGCCAGTTGCTCGACGCGCTCCAGCGTGATGTAGCCGTCACTGACGCTCTTGAGCCACGCATCGAATTGCTCGAGCGCGGAGCCGACATCCTCCTTGGCGATGGTGACGAGCGGCGCGATGGCGACTTCGGTTCGGACAACGGCGGTAGTCTGGGCAGCGGCTGCGCTCATGCTGGATCAGGTCGGTTTAGTTGCTATGGGAAAAGAGTTTGTCGTAGGCGCATCCGAGCAGAATCCAGCCCGGGCTTTCCTGCTGATCGACAAGCAATCTGATTTCCTTCTCGCCGACCGGCTTGCGATAGTCGACGCCTCGCCAATGCGCGTTTTCGCGCAGTGAAATCGTGCCGGCTCCTTCGCTCATGCCGCCGATGCGTTCGGCCCATTGCCTGGCAACGTTGATTTCGTCGCCTTGGGCTGCGGGAATCGCGAGCAGCATTTGCCGCGGCGACACGAGCGACACCAGATTCGACGATGTACCCCAGGCCTCGATCGGTTTCTGCGTTTTCCAGGCGAGATCGACGGCCTTCTCGTGCGAGGGCTGACTTGCGAAACCCGGCACGGTGGCGTTGTCGACTCTGCCGATGAAGCGGTCGATCTGACGCGCGTCGAGCTTGCACTCGACGAAGCGGGCGATCGTCCGGAGGTCGGCTGTCGACTGGGCGTGCGCGCTTGCGGCAATCGCCACGCCGCACACCATCGCCATTATCGTGTGAGGGAATTTCATCTTCGACTTACTTGACCTTGCAATCGGTCGCGGCCGGGAACGTGGTCGAGAATGCGCCCACACAATGAAGCGTGATCTTTTGGCCGACGCGCGAGCGGATCTTGTCGATGCTTTTTTTGTCCGCAAAGGTCACGCGTACCGCGGAGTCCGAGTCGTCGCCAAGCGTGCCGATGACGTCATCGGTCAGGCCGGAATCGAGGGACAGCAGCTTGCCGGTCAGAGCGAGCGGCTTATCGGTGAATTTCGTCGCGGCGTCGACGTCGCTGTCGTATTGCGACGCCATCGCGGCGGCGGAAATCCTCAGTTCGGTTGCCCCGAAAGCCAGCGAGGTGACTGCAAACGCGAATGCGAGAAAGGCCGTTTTCTTCATGGTTGGACTGACCGTTGCTTGGTGTCGAATGATCGGCATCGCGTCAGACAATGCCGTTGATTGCCGGCAATGCGCTCCGTGCCGATTGCGCGATGCTGCTGATTTCCTTGGCCGTGCTTGCGGCCTGACTGGCTTGTGAGACCGCGGCGCTGGCGCCTGAAGGTAACGCCTTGGTGAGCGCGTTTTGGGCGTATCCGGTGGCCTGGCTTTTCGCCATCGACGTTAGGCCGCCGCTGCCTTGTGAGGCGATGTCGGCGAGGCTCGCGAGTTGCGACGCACCGTCGACGGCCGAGCCCACCGCGCCCTTCGCCGTACTGGCCAACGCGCTCGCTGCACTCGCTGCAACGCTGGAGCTTCCGGCCGCGGCGGCTGCGCCCGACGCGCTGCTAGCCGCGGCAGGCAGGAACGAAGCCATCTGCGATGCGGCTGCGGCGTCGCCGGACGCGTGCAACGGCTCGGCTGGCCAGTTCATGCTCTTGAAGTAATTGGCCGGCTGCGAGGGATCGCGAGGATCGGCGCCGAATTGCACTTGCGCCACGCCTGGCGGCAAACCGCTGACCGTCATGCGACCGTTTGCATCCAGCGCGCCTTGACGCAGAACTCCGCCGTTGGCGTCCAGTACCGAAAACTGCCCGCCTTTGACCGGCTCGCCATTCGCGTATTGATGGAGCAACTCGAGCTGTCCCGGTTGATCGGGACGGGCCGACGGCAGTGGATAGCCCTGACTCGTCGGGCCGTTGAAGCTATGCTGCGCACCTTTGACATCGACCATGCCCGGCGCGTGAATATCGATGTTGCCGCCCGCGATACGGATGTACGCGCCGCCGCTCGTCAACAGGATCTCCTGATCGGCGGCTGCTTCGATTTTTTCGGTTGCCGAGAGCAACCTGAAGGTTTTCTGCGCGGTGAGTTCGACGTTGTCCGACTGTGACTGGATTTCGACTTTGCCCTTCGCCGCGAACAACTTCATGCCCGCGTTCTGCACGAACAGGCTGATCTTTTCACCGACGCTGGCGAGAAGCGATTTTCCCGTGGCGATGTGTGTGCTCTGCCCGCTGACCAGATTGACATGCTCTGTCGCGGTGCTGTGCGCCGACTTCTGCGTCGAGATTGCGATGCCCGCCGGCGTGGCGAACAGCATGATCGGCTCCTTGAAGGCGTTGGCGCTGCCTGTGCCGCCGCCGGCTGTGTTGCCTCCGCTGCTTGTAGCGCCCGACACGCTGTTCTGCGTGGCATCCGTGAAAGACTTCAGTGCGTCGTGGCCTTCGTTCAGACTTTCGGCCTGGTGTGTCTCGCTCGCCCGTGAGAGCGCTTCGATCACGCTTTCGGAATTGGTCAGTTGGCTGTTGGCGTCGCGCACATCGAGCGGCTGGCTCGACGTGCCGTTGGCCGGATGCGTCGTGACGTAAAGACCTTGCGCCGCGCGAACTGCGCCATAGGCGTCAGACTTGAGATCGAAACCGCTGCCGAGATACGCACCACGCGAGTTGCCGTTCTGGGCGATCAGATAACCGAGGTGCAGTTGCGCGTTGGTGCTCGAGCTGTAGAGCTGCACGCGGTTCTGACCGGTGGCATCGTCCATCACCATCTGGTTGTAGCCGCTGCCCTGATATTCCTTCGACTTGTGGCCGGAGAGAATACCGTTCGAATGCCAGTCCGGCGTTTTCGCGCCGTTGTAGACGCGACCGGTGACAATGGGCCGGTCGCAATCGCCGTCGAGGAAAGAAACGATCACTTCCTCCCCGATGCGCGGGACGTGAACACCGCCATAACTACCGCCAGCGTCCGACTGCGCGACGCGGATCCAGCACGACGCATTCTCGTCGCCCGGATTCAGGCGATCCCAATGCATCTGAACTTTGATGCGGTTCAGTTGATCGGTGTACACCTCTTCGTTCGCCGGACCGACCACGGTCGCGGTTTGCATGTGCATCTCGGGTTTTTCATGCTCGAACGGGCTGCGGAAGGGGATGGCCTTGCGTTGGGCTTCAACCGTTGCCATGAAGAAGCCTTCGCTGCCGTCCGTGGCTTTGACCACCAGCGTCGGATTGTTCGCGTGCTGCGCGCGGGCCGCGGCGATTTTTTGCTTCAGGCTATGCGGAAAGTCCGTCGTGCCGCTCGAGACGGGCAGGTTGTTCTCGATCACCCACTCGACCGCGATGACCGCGAACTGCCGCTCCTGTGCGCTGCCCGCGCCGTGGTCCGGATGATTGGTGAGTTCGAACCAGCGGCCGGCATCGACACGGCGTACCGCGCCCACACCGCTGAAGCGCTTGGCGCGCGACTCCCATTCTTCCATCCGCACCTTCGAGAGCTGGTCGCCGCGGTTCTGTTTGGCGTAAGAATACGCGCCGGTGTACTCGTACACTTCGGCCTGCTGCGGCAGATCACCTTGGGTGCTCAAGGTCGGCGTCGCCGTGCCTTTCGGATTCGCGGCTGGGGACGGCGCCTTGTAGTCGAAGGTGCGGGTGATGAGCGACGTGCTCTGCAACGTGCGGGTGCCGCTCCATTGCACGAAGGCATCGGTTTCGCTGTTGGTGCCCGAGCGGTAGAAATCCACCGTTTGCGGCGAAAGCGGTTGCAGGGTAGCGATATCGTCGGTAACGACCAGGATGTGCGATTTACCATCCGCAGCCTGTTCGAAATAGCCGAACAGGCCTTCCGTTTCCATCAGCCTTTGACAGAAATTCCAGTCATCCTCGAATTGCACGCAGAATGAACGCTGCGGCAATGGGTTTCTCAAGCTGAAGCGGAAAGCACCCTGTGCCTGCGGATGCATATTGAATACATCGGTGAGAATTTCATCGACGGTTTTATCCTGCCAGATGCGTGCATCTTTTCTGAAGCGCAGAAAATGCATCCATGAGACAAAGCCGATCTGATAGCTGGTAATCGCGCTGTCGGAGCCTAAACGACGGGCGGTATGGACATAACCATGGTGCGGGGCGTATGAGTGGTCGGTTTGCTGAAGCCACAGCGTGACCGGCTGGGCGATCAGCTTCTTGAGTTCGATATTGTTGGTGGTGGAAACTGTGTCCAACGTGAATTCGTAATCGCGGCCAAGACGGGAATGCCCTACCACCCTTTGCGGCAATAGGACGTCAGTACCCAGCGGCGTGTCGAGTTTCAGCAGGCGCTCGCTTTGCAACAATCCGCCTTTTATCGCCGCAATAATATCCTGCGCACCCATACCGCCTCTTTTTATGCAATTTGCGCCCCCGCGCTACCGCGCGATAATACAAAAGATTACGAGGATTTCGCAATCGTATTATTAAAGGCAAATGTTAAATCGGAAATTGTTTCTGGGTGGGTCTTGACTTTGTTTTTGCCGGTAAAAATAACTTGTCGCTCGTATTCGGCATTGAGGGTGGCTAATGTCAAAACAAATACCGAACGCATCTGCAGCCTGCCGATGTAGCGAGCTCCATGGGCAGAGTCTTTGTCCAGTAGTCATCGGTCAGCGTTACAGCCTCCGCAGCGGCGAGACGCGCCAGAAACTGGTCGGCTGACTTCAAATCTCGTAGCTCGGCGCGATCCTGCTCCATTCTTGACTCAGGTGAAGAGGTGAAGCGAATCGTCCACCATCTAAGTGGTGTACACGGCCGAAGCTGAATGTTTCATACTCTGTAAAAACGCGGTATTGAAATTAGTGAAGCGTCGATAAGTTAATTGCGGCGCCCGATGTATCACCAACGTCAGTCCGATGCACCCCACGATCATCATCGCTGTATGCACCGGCCCACCAACGTCCCCCACTATTGAGCCGCCCGCCGCCTTATCGACGCCGCAATCCCCTTCGCCATCAGATCAAGCTCCTCCGCCGACACAGGCGCATTCCCCTTTGCATCCTTCGCGTTTCTCTCAACCAGGAGAAGCAGATTAGGCGTATCAACCGGTGCATTAGAATCCCCTTGCACCGTAGCCAGATACCCATAATCCGTCGAGCCGTCATCGCGTGTGATGATCGCCGATGTTTCAACGCCCTCCCGGCCATCGAGCTTGACCGTCCGGTAAGGCGCCGCACCAACAAGCTTGATCCGCTTGCCGATTCCGTATTCATAACCCCACACGAACTCGCTCTTTTGTTTAGACGTCAGCTTGGGGTCAACTGCCAACGCTTTCTCATCGAGAAAAAAAATTGTGACGTCGGGATGGTTCTTCAAACGAAACGATACGCCCACCTGGCGCGCCGAGTCTTTCCCGTTATCGGCAACGAACATGTCCGGCAGACATACACCATCGCCTTTGGGAATTTCGTAGGCATTGCGCGCGGAAAGACCCTTTAGAACCGCTTCAGTACGTTGCTTCGCCACAGAAGGATCCGACGATGACTCGCGAAAGCTGATTGCCCGCCCATTCTCATAAATGTAGAACCCAGCCGCACGATGCCCGGCCCAGGCAAATGCGTCCGGCCGTCCCGCCGGTATCACCTCAAACCGGCCGTTCTCATCGGTCGACGCTGAGCTCGAAACCACCCGCGTTTTAATCCCATCCAGGATCGAACCGAAGTCAGCATGCGACATCGATCCGGTTATCCGGAAAGTACCGTTATAAATAAAAACGGAGTGCATTGCCGGCTGATCGTCGGAAAACCGAATTGGATTTTCTTGCGGCTTGGAAAACGCGGTGGGAATGGTCAAAGCAACATCGACATCGCCAGGAATCGTCAATTCATAGCGGCCGACGCATTCCTGATGTGCTTCCGCCATGGCACGAGACGACACAGATTGCATCGCACACACCAACGACGCAAGTGCGACCAATTTCCAGCGACTTCTAAACTGTCTCATCAGCTAAGTTCTCCCCCCTTACTCGAATCGGCAGCCGACGCATCCTGTTCATATGCGTCAGTTGGTTTCGGCACCTGATAGTTCTCCGCAACAAGCGACGTGGCAAAACCCAAGTTGTTGTTCTCGCCTTTCGTCCACTCAATAGGAAGCGAAACAATGAATCCCGCGAGTTGGGACAAACTGGCCGCGGCCTTCTCGTGCTGCGGCTTCGCCCAGAAGGCCTCGTCGAAAGGCATCTTCCCACCAGTCGACTTTTTTTCCGGATCCCATGTTGGCCATATAGACGCGAAATCGCCTTGCTCATCCGGCGAATCTGACAAAGCTCGATTGCGAGGAATAAAGGAAAACGCCGCTTCATATAACTTCTGATTCGCGTCCGCCACCGTCTGTATCGCTTTCCAGTTCGCCGGATTAGCAGGCTGATTGATCGCTCCCATCAACTGCGTCGCCGGCCGGACGTTGCCCGCGATGCCAAACAATTTTTTCCAAACCTCCTGCCGCAGATGCCGTGCAAACGCCCTCGTCACCTTGACGTGGCCACTCCCGTCGATGTCGTGTTTCTCCGTTGCGCTATCCGCAACCAGAACGGCGATTTCAGAGTCCCGCGACCCCAACAGACTATAGCAGCCACATCATCTCCGCTACCAGTTGCTTAGCCGCGTCTTCAACGGGCGCGAGCTGCTGTTTCAGCTTCTCTAGGTACTTACCGTCGCCGAGGTCCGGCCTTCTGACGAAGTACTTGTCGAGCAGTTCCAGTGCCGATGACGTCCAAAGATGCTTGCTTGTGAGGACGGAACCGCTGCCTAGTAGCGCTGCTTCGCGCCAATGCGCGGCCGCCTCTAGGATCGATTTCGAATCGTCGTCGCCGCAGTACCTGCTCATATCATGCTCTCAGATTATTAGACGCGCCGACGCAGACGGGCGACAGTTGCCACAGTCGCGACGGCAAACGGGAGAATACTTTAAATATGATATCGGCGGAATGAAACTCGGTGGCTGCTCTAGTGCGTAATCCCCGGTGCGGAGGAAAATGAATCGGTAAAAAATCTTCAACAGAGATATCTGTGCATGCATCCTGGGATGCCGCGGGACGCGGACAGTCTGAACCATAAAAAAGACCCGTAAGTTTCTCAACTTACGGGTCCTGTGTTCTTACGTCATGCATTTATCTCAGCAGAGGAGGTCCTTCTTAAACATCAATATTCCCCGCCCGCAACGCATTCGACTCAATAAACGCCCGACGCGGCTCCACATCGTCCCCCATGAGCGTAGTGAAAATGCCATCAGCCGCAATAGCATCCTCAATCTGCACACGAAGCAAGCGACGCACAGTCGGATCCATCGTAGTCTCCCAAAGCTGCCCAGGGTTCATCTCACCGAGGCCCTTATAGCGCTGCTTCGAGATATTGCGCTCAGCATCAGCCAGCAACCACTTCATCGCACTCTTGAAGTCAGTAACAGCCATACTCCGCTCACCACGCTTAATGACAGCACCGACCCCAATCAACCCCTTAAACGTATTAGCAGTATTGATCAGCTGCTGGTAATCAGCGGTGAGTTGAAAATCCTGATCCAACACAGAAATCTTCTGATTCCCGTGATGCGTCCGCGCGACGCGCAACGAGCGCAGTTCACGCACCGGGTCATACATCGTCGTAACCTTAACTTCGGGCTTCAACGGATCATCCCGCAGCTTCGCTTCCAGAGCCTTAGCCGATGCATCAGCCGCTTCCTCGCTGGACAGATCGATCGCGATCCCATCCATCACAGCCTCGAGCGCGCCAGCGTCATACAACCGGCTCAGACGATTCACCACAGCCTGAGCCAGCAAATAAGCCCGAGCCAACTCACCCAACGCATCCCCAGTAATCGGCGTAGCCCCTTCAGAAGCCAGCAACTCCGACCCCTGCAAAGCCAGCTTCAGAATGTGAGCATTAACCTCAGCCTCATCCTTCAAATACCGCTCGTCCTTCCCGGCCTTGATCTTGAACAGCGGCGGCTGCGCGATATAGATATACCCACGCTCGATCATCTCCGGCATCTGCCGATAGAAGAACGTCAACAACAGCGTCCGAATGTGCGCACCGTCCACGTCAGCATCGGTCATGATAATGATGCGGTGATAACGCAGCTTATCGAGGTTGTAGTCTTCCTTACCAATCCCGCAACCGAGCGCGGTGATCAAAGTAACAATCTGCTCCGAAGAAAGCAGCTTGTCATAGCGTGCCTTCTCCACATTAAGCACCTTGCCGCGCAGCGGCAGAATCGCCTGAAACTTCCGATCCCGACCCTGCTTCGCCGACCCGCCTGCCGAGTCACCCTCGACGATATAAATCTCAGACTTGGCCGGATCCTTCTCCTGACAATCCGCCAGTTTCCCAGGCAACCCAACACCGTCGAGCACACCCTTGCGACGCGTCATCTCCCGCGCCTTCCGCGCCGCATCCCGCGCGCGCGCCGCATCCACAATCTTGCCGCAAATAATCTTCGCGTCATTCGGCGTCTCAAGCAGAAACTCTTCGAGCGCCTTCGCGACCACATCTTCCACTGGCGCGCGCACTTCCGACGACACCAGCTTGTCCTTCGTCTGCGCGCTGAACTTCGGTTCCGGCACCTTCACCGACAACACGCACGACAGCCCTTCACGCATATCGTCACCCGAAGTCTCAACCTTCGCCTTCTTAGCGACTTCGTGATCGTTGATGTACTTGTTCAACACGCGCGTCATCGCCGCACGCAACCCGGTCAAGTGCGTCCCACCATCACGCTGCGGAATGTTGTTCGTAAAGCACAGCACGTTTTCGTTGTAGCTGTCGTTCCACTGCATCGCCACTTCCACGCCCACGCCATCTTTCTCGCCGCTGATGTGGAAAATGTTCGGGTGCAGCACGGACTTGTTCTTGTTGATGTACTCGACAAAGCCCTTCACGCCGCCCACGAACGCGAAATCTTCTTCCTTGCCGGTGCGCTGGTCGGTCAGCTTGATCCGCACGCCGTTATTCAGGAACGACAGCTCGCGAATCCGCTTGGCCAGAATGTCGTAGTGATATTCGATGTTGCCGAAAATCGTCTCGTCCGCGAGGAAGTGCACTTCAGTGCCGCGGTTTTCGGTGTCGCCGGTGACTTGAATCGGCGAAACAGCCACGCCGTCGATCTCTTCGATAATGCGGTTCTGCGGCACGCCACGGTGGAATTCCATGAAGTGCTTCTTGCCGTCGCGGCGAATGGTCAAACGCAGCCATGCCGACAGCGCATTCACGCACGACACGCCCACGCCGTGCAGGCCGCCGGACACCTTGTAGCTGTTCTGGTCGAACTTGCCGCCGGCGTGCAACTCGGTCATCACAATTTCAGCGGCGCTGCGCTTCGGATCGTGCTTGTCGTCCATCTTCAGACCGGTCGGCACGCCGCGGCCGTTGTCGGTGATGGAAATGGAGTTGTCCGCGTGAATGATCACCTGGATGTCGTTGCAATGCCCCGCCAACGCTTCGTCGATGGAGTTGTCCAGCACTTCGAATACGAGGTGATGCAGACCGGTCCCGTCCGATGTATCCCCGATGTACATCCCGGGCCGCTTGCGCACCGCCTCCAGACCTTCGAGGATCTGAATCGAGGATGCGCCGTAGCTGTTGTCGGGTTGCGAATTGTTCGTTTCAGTCATGGATTTTTTCCGGTTCTGCGTTGCTGCAAGGTTGCTGCTCGGGACTTTTCAAAACACCATAAAAACGCCAAAGGGGCGCTGCGCCCCTTGGTGTGTTCTTGGTTTCTGGACGCGTTAGATGCGCATCGGCATCACGACGTATTTGAATTCGTCGTTCTCGGGAATCGTGATCAACGCGCTGGAGCTGGCGTCACCCAGGCTCACTTGCAACGTGTCGACCTTCAGGTTCGCGAGCACGTCGAGCAGATACGTGACGTTGAACCCGATATCGACGCTGTCGCCGTCGTATGCGATTTCCAGTTCTTCCTGCGCCTCTTCCTGATCGGCGTTGGTCGACATGATCTTCAACTGGCCCGGCTCGATAATGCAGCGCACGCCCTTGAATTTGTCCGAGGTCAGAATCGCGGCGCGTTGCAGCGAGCGCTGCAGTTCTTCACGGCCGATCACGAACTGATTCTTGTGCGACTTCGGAATCACGCGCTGGAAGTCGGGGAATTTGCCTTCCACCAGCTTCGACACCAGTTCGACCTGGCCGAACGTGAACTTGACCTGCGTCTGCGCGATGTCGATCTTCAGCGTGTCGTCGATGTCTTCCAGCAAACGCTGGAGTTCCAGAATCGTCTTGCGCGGAATGATCACTTCCTGACGCTGGAACGAGCCTTCGATCTTCATGGACGAGAACGCCAGACGATGGCCGTCCGTTGCGACCGCCATCAGCTGGTCGCCGTCCACCACCAGCAGCATGCCGTTCAGGTAGTAGCGGATGTCCTGCTGGGCCATCGAAAAATGGACCATGCCGAGCAACTGGCGGAACGTCTTTTGGGGAACCACGAGGTTCGCGCCGTAGTCTTTAGCTTGCGCGACCGTCGGGAATTCGTCCGCGGCGAGCGTTTGCAGCGCAAAGCGGCTCTTGCCGGATTGCACGGTCAGACGCTTGTCGTTCAGCGTGAGCGTGACCTGCCCGTCGGGCATGGCGCGCAGAATGTCGAGGAGCTTTCTTGCTGCCACCGTGGTCGCCACCGAATCGCCGCCCACGCCGAAATCGGCACGCGTGGTGATCTGCAACTCGAGGTCGGTCGACAGGAACGACACGTCAGGGCCGTTCTTGGTAATCAGCAAATTGGCGAGGATCGGCAACGTATGGCGGCGTTCGACGATGCCGCTCACGGTTTGCAGCGGCCTGAGGAGGTTATCGCGTTCGGTCTTGACCAGTTGCATAGAGTTCCTTCGTTGATATAACGGCCTGCGCGCCTTGCCAGGAAGCTTTTCCGCGCGCAGCCACGACTCCCCGCCGGCGCCACGCAGCGCCTGTCAAGGCGTGAAATCCGCCCACGGCCGCCGGGCGGTTAAACCTGTATTGTGCCTGAAAACGGAACCGCCTCACTAAAATGGGGGCGAGTTTGGAAATAAACAGGTCGTTTTTTCCAGACAGACCGCTCAGCCCTTCAGCGTCTGCTCCAGTACGTGCAGTTCGTGGTTCAGTTGCGCGTCCTTGCTGCGCTCGTCGGCAATTTTGCGCACTGCGTGCAGCACGGTGGTGTGGTCGCGCCCGCCGAACAGCTCGCCAATCTCCGGCAAGCTCTTCTGGGTCAGCTCCTTCGCCAGATACATGGCGATCTGCCGCGGCCGCGCGATGTTCGCGGGACGCTTCTTCGAATACATGTCCGCGACCTTGATGCTGTAGAAGTCAGCCGTGGTCTTCTGGATGTTTTCCACCGAAATCTGCCGGTTCTGCACCGTCAGCAGGTCTTTCAGCGCTTCTTTCGTCACTTCGATCGTGATTTCGCGGCCGTGGAACTTCGAGTACGCGAGGATCTTGCGCAACGCGCCTTCGAGTTCACGCACGTTCGAACGCAAGTGCTTGGCGACGAAGAACGCGACGTCCTCGTTCAGGCTCACGAACTCGGATTGCGCCTTGCGCATCAGAATCGCGACGCGCATCTCCAGCTCGGGCGGCTCGATCGCCACGGTCAGGCCAGAGTCGAAGCGCGAGATCAGGCGGTCGTCGATACCCGAAATTTCCTTCGGATACGTGTCGCTGGTGATGATCACCTGCGCCTTGTTCGCGACCAGCGCCTCGAACGCGTAGAAGAATTCCTCTTGTGTGCGCGACTTGCCTGAGAAAAATTGAATATCGTCGATCAGCAGCAGGTCGAGCGAGTGGTAGTAGCGCTTGAAATCGTCGAACGCCTTGCGCTGGTACGCCTTCACCACGTCGGACACGTACTGTTCAGCGTGGATGTAGCGAATCCGCGCGCCGGCCTTGTCCATCAGGAGCTGGTTGCCGATTGCGTGGATCAGGTGGGTCTTGCCCAGACCCACGCCGCCATACAGGAACAGCGGGTTGTAAGAGATGCCGGGGTTGTCGGCGACCTGAATTGCCGCGGCGCGCGCCAACTGGTTGGCCTTACCGGTCACGAAATTGTCGAAGGTCAGAACCGGGTTCAACTTGGAACGCTCGTACATCGAGTCGTTTTCGCCGCTGTTCGCGTTCGAACCCGCGCTTTGGCCCGGACGCCATGTGCGGCGGGCGGCCGCGGCTTCGTTCGCGTCGAGGCTGGGCAGATCGAGGTCGGCGGCATCTTCAGCCGCCGCGCGTGCGTTTGCGTTGTGTTCGGCTGCCGCGCGTGCGTTCGCGTTGAGGTTGGCCATCGCGTTGTTTGCGCCACCCGCGCGCGCGGCGTGCGCCGCTTGCACGGCGCCGACGGCCGCGTCCACCGCAGCGCCGTTGCCAGCGCTACCGCCCATCGAACCAGGTGCGGAAGCCAGGCGCGCCGGTGCCGGCGCGGCTGCCGCGGGGGCGCGCATACCGGCTTTCGGGTCCAGCACGAATTGGACGTCGACGGGGGCTTGCCAGAAATCGCGGGCCATATCCGCGATGCGGCCGGAGAACTGGCTCTTGACCCAGTCGAGCTTGAAACGGTTCGGCGCAGCGATGCTAAGCGTGTTCGCAGCGGCGTCGAAGGCGACCGGGGCCAACGGTTTGATCCACGTCACGTACTGCTGGGGCGTAAGCTCGCGCTCCAGCAATGCGGAACAGTGTTGCCAGAAATCGTTCATCGAGTTGCTGTCGTTATGGTGTGCACGGCGGTCGCCGCTGCCCCTGTCGCGCGCACGCAACAAGGCCCTGAGCAGCCAGGCTAACCAGGCGCAATGGCTCCAGGCGCTTGTGCCACAAGGGTTTGCGGGACAAGCGAGCCGGAGCCGCGTGCAGGATTTTTGGGAAGTAAGGCGAGATTCTAACGCCAAAACGGACCCGCAAGGGAGTTATCCACAGGGACGGATCATCGGGGGAACTCCTCGCGGGCCGCGGTCCAACCAGGCTAAACTATTGACGGTCAACGAAAAACCGGTTTAAATAGCGGGTTCCGCGAAAACCAATTCTGTAAACGCCCGGCCATTGCCGCTTCAGCGATGATCGTGCGGTTAATTTTCGATCAGTCGATCAAGTGAGAGCAACATGAAACGTACTTACCAACCCTCCGTTACCCGTCGCAAGCGCACCCACGGCTTCCGCGTTCGCATGAAGACCGCAGGTGGCCGCAAGGTCATCAACGCACGTCGCGCGAAGGGCCGCAAGCGCCTCGCCATCTAAGGCAGGCGAGCGGATTGCGCGCTCCGTTTGTGCCAGGTAGCGACGCCCGCGGTGAAGCGGGAACGGCTGGGGCGCTGCAACAGGGTTCGGTTCCGTTGCGAGCGCAAGCCGCCTTCCCAAAAGCCGCAAGGCTACTGAAAACGGATGAATTTTCATCCGTTTTTCGTTTGCGCCCGTGGCGCCGCACTGCGCACTTCGTGGTGTACGGCCGGCCCACCGGCAACGAAGCTCGCTTAGGCCTCGTGATCGGCAAGAAGTATGCGCCGCGCGCGGCCACGCGTAATCTGGTACGTCGAATCGCGCGTGAGGCCTTCCGGCTGCGTCGCGCGGAATTCGGCGGTTGGGATGTGCTGCTGCGTTTGCACACGCGCTTCGACAAGAAGGCTTTGCCGAGCGCCTCGTCGCCGCCGTTAAAGGCGCTGTGCCGCAGCGAAATCGAGGCGCTGCTCGACAAGGCAGCGCGCGAAATTACCCGTCGTGAGGCGCCGCCCGCGGAAGCGCCCAAGACGGAATGACGCTCAAGTGACCGCCCGCTTTGCAGTTCAGGCCGCCCAAGCAGCTTTGGCAGCCGTGCTGCGCGGGCGTCGCCCGGTATTCCACGTTGCGCGGCGCCGTCCGGCCGCACCAGCCATGCAAACGGTACTCTTCGCTTTACTGCGTTTTTACAAAGTTGCCGTGAGCCCAATGCTCGGCAACCGGTGCCGTTTTTACCCTTCCTGCTCTGATTACGCGCGCGAAGCAATCCAGTATCATGGCGCCGCGCGCGGGACTTATCTCGCCGCCAGGCGTATTTGCCGCTGCCACCCGTTTTCCGCGGGCGGCATCGATCTCGTCCCGCCTCCCACTTCTGAAAAGCGCTGACGCGCCGTTCCATCGACACTGAGACAACGCATGGATATCAAACGCACCGTCCTATGGGTCATCTTTTTCATGTCAGCGGTCATGCTGTTCGACAACTGGCAACGCGACCACGGACGCCCGTCGATGTTCTTCCCGAGCGCCACGCCGACCAAGACCGTCGGTAGCGCCGCACCGGGAACCACGACGCCGGGAACCCAGCCCGCCGATTTGCCGGCAACGAACGCAGCCGCACCGGGCAACGCGCCGGCGGCGACGCAAGCGCAACTGATCAAGTTCAGCACCGACGTCTATAGCGGCGAGATCGACACCCGCGGCGGCACGCTGTCGAAGCTGTCGCTCGTGAAGCAAGGCGACGGCAAGCAGCCGGATCTCGTCATCACACTGTTCGACCGCACCGCGAACCACACGTATCTGGCGCGCACGGGCCTGCTCGGCGGCGATTTTCCGAATCACAACGACATCTACACGCCGTTGCCGAACCAGCAACACGACCTGACGGGCAACGAACAATCGTTCCAGCTCAGCTTCGAGTCGCCGGTGAAGGGTGGCGTGAAGGTCATCAAGACCTACACGTTCACGCGTGGCAGCTATGTGATCGGCGTCGACACGAAGATCCAGAACGTCGGCACCACGCCGGTGAGCCCGTCGGTCTATATGGAACTGGTGCGTGACGACCAGCCGGTGGAAACGCCGCGCTTCTCGCACACGTTCATCGGGCCGGCTGTCTATACCGACCAGCATCACTTCCAGAAGATGACGTTCGGCGACATCGACAAGAACAAGCAGGACTACGCGACTTCGGCCGACAACGGCTGGATCGCGATGGTCCAGCATTACTTCGCGTCGGCCTGGATTCCGCAGCAAGGGGCGAAGCGCGACATCTACGTCGAGAAGATCGATCCGACGCTGTATCGCGTCGGCGTGAAGGAGCCGGTGGCGACCATCGCTCCGGGCCAAACCGTCGACGTGTCCGCTCGCCTGTTCGCCGGTCCGGAAGAAGAGCGCATGCTCGAAGGCATCGCGCCGGGTCTGGAGCTGGTGAAGGACTACGGCTGGGTGACGATCATCGCGAAGCCGCTGTTCTGGCTGCTCGAGAAGATCCACAGCTACGTCGGCAACTGGGGCTGGTCGATCGTGCTCCTCACGCTGCTGATCAAGGCGGTATTCTTCCCGCTGTCGGCTGCAAGCTACAAGTCGATGGCACGCATGAAGGCGATCACGCCGCGCATGCAGGCGCTGCGCGAACGCTTCAAGGGCGATCCGCAGAAGATGAACTCGGCGCTGATGGAGCTGTATAAGACCGAGAAGGTCAATCCGTTCGGCGGCTGTCTGCCGGTCGTGATCCAGATTCCGGTGTTCATCTCGCTGTACTGGGTGCTGCTGTCGTCGGTGGAAATGCGCGGCGCGCCGTGGATTCTGTGGATTCACGATCTGTCGCAACAGGATCCGTTCTTCATCCTGCCGGTGCTGATGGCCGTCTCGATGTTCCTGCAGACCAAGCTGAACCCGACGCCGCCGGACCCGGTTCAAGCCAAGATGATGATGTTCATGCCGATCGCGTTCTCGGTCATGTTCTTCTTCTTCCCGGCCGGTCTGGTGCTGTACTACGTCGTGAACAACGTGCTGTCGATCGCCCAGCAGTACTACATCACGCGGATGATGGGTCAGGCGAAGGCCAAAGCGGCCTGATGATGTTTTGCCTGAGGTGGGCGGCAACGCCCGCTCTCTGCAGGCTCTGATCCCAGTCAAAGCTGGCTGGTACAGCGGCAAAAGAAAAGCCGCCCGGTTTGCACCGGGCGGCTTTTTTGATGCTCGCGGGTAAACGCTTCACGCGATGCCGCCGTTACTCTTCTTCCGCGTCTTCGCCGTAAAAACGCACGATCATCTCTTCGACCAGAAAGCGGTCTTTCGGCGTGAGCGACTCGATCTTGGAAGCGAGCTCGATCGTTTCAGCCGACGGCGGATATTTCTCGCCACGCGCCAGCGGCCTGGCGTTCACGCCCGGCGACGGTCCGTAGTGCAGCCAATGCTCCTTGACGTTCAGCCATTCGGCTAACGTACGCAACTTATCGGGCTTGGGAATCGTCGTACCGGATAACCACTTGTGAGCGGTTTGCGGCGTCACTTCGCGCTCGCCTCGGTAGCGCAGATTGAATTGCTCGGCGAGCTTGGTCCCGCCGCGAATCTTGAGCGGCTCCAGCAGGTCCTTCAACCGTTTGGCGAAGGCGGCTTTTTCTTTGTTGGTCGGCATGAGCCGGATTGTGCAATTCAACGTCCAACCAGTTGACAACCGGGCAAGTTTAGTTTTAGCGTATTTGAGATACTTTTAGCTTGTAGTGCGCTTTGGGTAAAGCGTCGGCGGAATTTGTATTTTTTGGTGTTTTTTCCTTATCTGGTGCGCCTGTTCGCGATCTCACCGTCCTACAGCGTCCTATTTATTCTGAAGAAGCGCAGTAGTAATCCTAGCTTGTTTGAGATAAATCCCAACTGCTTGGATAATGCAGCTTCCGCCATCAATCAGAACTCGCGACACGGTCGCCGGATGCGCCCGCGTTACAATGCCTCGCGCCACGCTGCCCGGCGCCGCCCTGCCCTCCTCTCCGTTTTTGCCACGCTTTTTATGCTCACCACCGATTCCGATCCGATCGTCGCCATTGCCACCGCGCCCGGCCGTGGAGGGATCGGTGTCGTGCGGATTTCGTTCGGCCGCGCGGGCGAGGCGGCCGCCCAGCCGCTGATGCAGACGCTCACCGGCCAGATACTCGCGCCGCGCCATGCGAGCTACGTCCCGTTTCTCGACGCCAGCGGCAATGCGCTCGATCGCGGCATCGCGCTGTACTTTCCGGCACCGCATTCCTACACCGGCGAACACGTGCTCGAACTGCAAGGCCACGGCGGTCCGGTGGTGCTGCAACTCGTGCTGCAGCGTTGCATCGATGCCGGCCGCGCGTTCGGTTTGCGGCTAGCCGAACCGGGCGAATTCACGCGCCGCGCGTTCCTCAACGACAAGCTGGATCTGGCGCAAGCCGAAGCGGTCGCCGATCTGATCGAGGCCAGCACCGAGGCTGCCGCGCGTTCGGCGGGCCGCTCGCTCGACGGCGCGTTCTCGCGCGACATTCACGCGCTGGTCGAAGACGTGATCACGCTGCGCATGCTGGTCGAAGCGACGCTCGACTTCCCCGAAGAAGAAATCGACTTCCTCGAAGCCGCCGACGCTCGCGGCAAGCTCACGCGCATACGCGAGCGTCTCGCGCACGTGCTGAGCGAGGCACGGCAAGGCGCGTTGTTGCGCGAAGGACTCTCGGTGGTGCTGGCCGGGCAGCCGAACGTCGGAAAGTCGTCGCTGCTAAACGCGCTGGCCGGCGCTGAGTTGGCCATTGTCACGCCGATCGCCGGCACGACGCGCGACAAGGTCGCGCAGACGATTCAGATAGAAGGCATTCCGCTGCACGTGATCGACACAGCCGGCCTGCGCGATACCGAGGACGAAGTCGAAAAGATCGGCATTGCGCGCACATGGAGCGAAATCGAGCGCGCGGATGTGGTGCTGCATCTGCTCGATGCGCGCACCGGCATGACCGCTGAAGACGAGGCGATTGCCGGGCGTTTTCCGGGCGGTGTGCCGGTGGTGCGCGTGTTGAACAAGACGGACCTGACCGGCCTCGCGCCGACGACGCAGGCGCTCGACGCAGACCTCGATCTGAGCGAAGTGCGGCTGTCGGCGAAACAGGGCGATGGTGTTGCGCTGTTGCGCGACGAGTTGCTGCGGATCGCCGGCTGGCAAGCGGGCGCGGAAAGCGTGTATCTGGCGCGCGAGCGGCATCTGATTGCACTGCGCGCCGCCGAGGAGCATCTGGCGACTGCGGCAGCGCACGCCGATCAGAACTCGCAGGCGCTTGATTTGTTCGCCGAGGAACTGCGGCTCGCGCAGGATCAGTTGAATTCGATTACTGGTGAATTTAGTTCGGATGACCTGCTCGGAGTGATTTTTAGCAGGTTCTGTATTGGGAAGTGAGCGGGGATTGGGGAATTGGCTCTGAGGTCATATCCATAAAGGTTTTCTGAGGAATTCAAAGCACGGATTTGCGAGCAAAGAATCCCGCTGCGTTGACCCAAAATTCGCTAAATCTTTGGTACACATCCAACATGGGGTTTAAAATCGCCGCTATCCGCCAATCAGCGATCCGAGCATGCCCCGCTTAGCCGTCCCCCTCACCGAAGCCCAGATCCGCGCGCTCGAACCACGCGCCACCCGTTATTGCGTCGCTGACGGCAGCGGCCTCGTCATCGAAGTCATGACGACCGGCACCAAGGTCTGGCGCTTCCGCTACACGTTGAACGGCAAGCGTCAGCCGCTCGCCACGATCGGCGACTACCGGATGATCTCGCTGCGCGTCGCGCGGGCCAAAGCACAGAAATATGCGGAGATGGTCGCGCAAGGCATCTCGCCGGTCGCCACGGCGCGGCGCGACCGCGGCGCGGAAAGCAAAGCCGATGTCCTGCGCGAAGCCGCCGAGCTTTATCTCGCAACGGAAATGGCGGGCAAGTCGGAGGAATACCGGCGCACCACGCGTCGCGCGCTCGACAAGGATGTTCTACCCGCCATCGGGCACCTGCCGATCAAAGCCGTCACCGCCGACGACATCGTCGCGATATGCGACAGAATCAAAAGCCGTGGTTCGCCGAAGATGGCGCTGCATACGCGCAATGTCGTCAAGCGTCTCTACGAGTATCTGATCACCCGGCAACTCGCGGCCAGCAACCCGGCCGAGGTCGTGCCGGCGCGCTCCATCGCCACGTTCGACAGCCGCACCCGAGTGCTCTCGGGCGACGAGATCGGCACCATGTTTCGCTCGATCGACGCATCGGGCATTCGTCGGCCTCTGAAGTTGGCGCTGCACTTGCTCGTGCTGACGATGGTGCGCAAATCGGACCTGGTCGAATCGACGTGGGCCGAATTCGATCTGGACAAAGCGCTATGGACGATACCCGCTGCGCGTCTGAAAAAAGATCGTGATCAGCGAGTGCCGCTTTCGCAGCAGGCGGTCTCCACGCTGCGCGAGCTTTACCAAGCCCGGGCCAGCCGAAAGTTCGTATTCCCGAGCGTCAGGGGCGACGATCGGCCGATCGCCAAAAGTACGCTGAATCAGGCAGTCAAGGCGCTCGGCCTCGACGTGGAGCATTTCGTCCTGCATGACTTCCGGCGCACGGCAACGGCGCACCTGCGCGAGATCGCGCAGCCTTCGAGCGAAATAGACCGGGGTTCGGCTGAGATGCCCGAGCGTATCAAGCAAGACGCGAGCGCGGAGAATGACGCGAAGCAGCGTTGGGGCATGCAGCAATGGGCGGATTTTGTGGACGCGCAGATCGAAGGTGCACGCAGAGAGTCGACCAGCACGCCCTGAAGGGGCCGCGTCGGGTGCCTAGCCCTTAAACAAGAGATTATGATGGTACACAAAACCCATCACTCCAAACTCAACTAATTGTTCAAAAGAGTAAATTCAGTTTCTCACTAGGTTTCAAAGGTGAGGAATAATGGACGGATGAGCATCCGCCAAAATCGCATCACATGGACCTTTTCTCCCGCGTTTCATCGCCTAAACTGTAGGGTGGACGCAACTCGATACGGAGGCTCCCATGTCTGAATCGTTGATCGCTTATCTGCTGGGGCCTGCTGTCATGCTGCTGGTCGGCGTCGCTATCTGGGCCGCGTCCCACTACCACCAGAAGACAAAGCCGCAAAGACTCGAGCGCTGGCTCGACACGCACTATGCGGAGTGGCTGCATCACAGGCACTGAGTCGCGCATTTGAAATGAAAAGGCCGTCGCGTAACACGACGGCCTTTTTGCCTGTGGCGCGCGCAAAGATGCGCGCGCTCCACGATTGATTACCAACCCGGCTGCGGTTGCGGATACCCGTATTGCTGCTGCGGCGGTGCACCGCACGCCACGTAGGCACGTTGGTATTGGTCATAGCAGTATCCCGGCGGCGCTTGCGCATAGACCGGCGCGGGCTGATACGCCGGCTGCGCGTACACAGGCTGCTGGTAAGCCACCACCGGCGCTGGATTCAGCGCCGAGGTAACCACCGCCCCCAGCACGGCGCCGCCGATCAGCGCACCGACGACATCGCCGCCATTACCGTGCGCCGACGCTTGACCCGCCACGCTCAGACTTCCCACCATCACCAACGCCACTGCGATCTTTTTCATGTTTCACTCCCCGCCGTTCAGGCATGGAGCAGATTGTGGCTGGCGCGCGCAGAAATAGATGCTGCAAGTGGTAACCGGACATTACCCATGTAACGCCGCGCGGCGTTGCAGGGCAATGCGCGCGCAAGCGCTACCACTGGCACCTCCACCGAATCCAGCCTGATACCCGCTACCCCATTCCACCGATCAATGTAAAATCCGCCGCATAACCTGTCGGATAAATCCGGCAACTCGCCAAGCTCTCCGGCCCGTCGATCGCAGGATCGGACCACGTCGACAACACGGGTCGAGACAAGCGAAAAAAGTAAGGGGCGTGCGCGTGAAACAATGGACCATCCGGCAACGGATTCTGTGCAGCTTCGGGATCGTGCTGATCGTGATGCTGGCAATGGCAATCGTCACCTTCCAGCAGCTTGGCGGCATCGATCGCGACGCGAAGAGCCAGCAGCAGGACTCGATGCCCGGCCTCTACTACGCGACCGCGATGCGCGCGGCCTGGTTCGAGAACTACAGCGTCACGCAACGCCTCATCTACGTCGACGCGGACCCCGATTCCGTCAAGCGCGACACCGCACGTTTGCAGGAAACCCAGCAAACGCTTCAGAAGCTTATCAACGACTACGGCGTGACCATCGTCCGCGACGTCGATCGTGAGGTCTTCAACGATTTCCGCCAGCAACAGGCGCAGTACCTGCCGATCCAGGCTTCGGTGCTGGACAACCTGCCGGCATCGAAAGACAACGCCGAGCGCATCTTCAACACGCAACTTACGCCGCTCTGGGAAACCGGCCGCCTCTCCGTGCGCAAGCTGGTCGACGACAACAAGAGCTATGCCGACCAGGCCGCTGAAAGCATCCGCAGCTCGGTTGAGACGACCGGCATCGTGATGCTGGTGATGCTGCTGATCGCCGTCGTCGTCGCCGTGCTAGCCGGTTACTGGCTGTTGCGCGCCGTCACCACGCCGATGGCCAAAGTGCTGCAAGTCGTCGACGTGATGCGCACGGGCGACCTGACCCAGCGCCTGCAACTGAATCGCGCCGACGAAATCGGCGCGCTCGAAGCGGGCTTTAACCGCATGACCGACGAACTCACCGCGCTGGTCGGCCAGGCGCAAAAATCGGCGGTACAGGTGACGACATCGGTGACGGAAATCGCCGCGACATCGCGGGAACAGCAGGCCACCGCGAACGAAACCGCCGCCACCACCACCGAGATCGGCGCGACCTCGCGTGAAATCTTCGCGACCTCGCGCGACCTGCTGCGCACCATGAACGAAGTCTCGGAAGTGGCCGGCCAGTCGGCGGCGCTCGCGGGCACCGGCCACGCCGGTCTCGCGCGCATGGAAGAAACCATGCGTCTCGTGATGGAAGCGGCCGGCTCGGTCAACGCGAAGCTCGCAATCCTCAACGAGAAGGCCAGCAACATCAACCAGGTCGTCGCCACCATCACCAAGGTCGCGGACCAGACCAACCTGCTCTCGCTGAACGCGGCGATCGAAGCGGAGAAAGCCGGCGAATACGGCCGCGGCTTCGCGGTCGTGGCAACGGAGATCCGCCGCCTCGCCGATCAGACCGCCGTGGCGACTTACGACATCGAACAGATGGTCAAGGAGATCCAGTCCGCAGTGGCCGCCGGCGTGATGGGCATGGACAAGTTCTCCGAAGAAGTGCGGCGCGGCATGCTCGATGTGCAGAACGTCGGCGGCCATCTCACGCAGATCATCCAGCAGGTGCAGCAACTCGCGCCGCGCTTCTCGATGGTCAACGAAGGCATGCAGACGCAAGCCACCGGCGCCGAGCAGATCACCCAGGCGCTGACGCAACTCTCGGAGGCCGCGCAGCAGACGGCGGAATCGCTGCGTCAGTCGACCCAGGCGATCGACGATCTGACGCACGTCGCCAACAGTCTGCGCACGGGCGTGTCGCGCTTCAAGGTGACGGCCTGACGCGCCACGGCGCGCTGATCGAAGCCGACAGTCGCACGCCCTTCCACCGCCCACGCACACGTCGATGCTCTTCATCCTCTTCACGCTCGATAGCGAACGGTATGTGATCGACGCGACACAGGTGGAGCGTCTGATGCCGCTCACGCCGCAGTCGCCGCCGAAGACAATCCCCGGGGCGCCGTCGTGGGTGGCGGGCGTGCTCGATCACGAAGGCGCGCCGCTGCCGCTGATCGATCTGCCGGCGCTCGCGCTCGGCCGTCCCGCCGCGCAACTGATGTCGACGCGCATCGTGCTGGTGCGCTATCCGCTTGCCGGCACGACGCGCTTGCTCGCGCTGCTGCTCGAAGGCGCGACGCGCACCATTCGTCTGGACGTGGCGGCGTTTCAGGATGCCGGTCTCGACATGCCGCACGCGCGTTATCTCGGCCCGGTCGCGAGTGAAGCGGGTGGCCTCGTGCAGTGGATCCGCGTCGAGCATCTGCTGCCCGACGACGTTAAAGCGCTCCTCTTTCCCGAGGCGCACGCATGAACGCGCATCACGACAACGCGCCGCTCTATCGACGCTTTGCGGAGCTGTTGCATCGGACCATCGGGCTCGATGCGGCATCGCTCGGTCATAGTGCGATCGAGCGCGCGGTCGACCAGCGCGTGGCGGCGTGGTGTGCGGACGGTCACTCCGAGGCCACGCTCGCCGACTATTGGGAAGCCGCGCAATGTTCGCCGTCGATGTTGCAGGCGCTGATCGAAACGGTCGTCGTGCCGGAAACCTGGTTCTACCGCGACGCCGACGCGTTCAAGGCACTCGCGCGGCTCGCGCATGAGCGTCTCGCCGAGCGCGGTAACGCATTGCCGCTACGCGTCCTGAGCCTGCCCTGCTCGACCGGCGAAGAACCGTACACGATCGCGATGACGCTGCTCGACTCAGGCATCGACGCCGCGCAGTTGCGCATCGACGCAATGGATATCAGCGACCGTTCGCTCGCCGTCGCGCAACGCGCTGTCTACGGACGCAATTCGTTTCGCGGCAATGCGTTTCCGTTTCGCGACGCGCACTTCACGCGCACCGAAGACGGCTGGCGTCTCGCGCCGCGCGTGGTCGACGCAGTGCGTTTTTCGCGCGCCAATCTGATGCAGCTCGATGCATCGTCGCTTGGCGTCTACGACTTCGTGTTCTGCCGCAACGTGCTGATTTACTTCGACCGCGACGCGCAGCAAAAAGCCTTGCAGGCGCTCGATAGCATGCTCGCCGAAAACGGCACGCTGTTCGTCGGCCCCGCGGAAACCGGGCTGCTGATGCGTTACGGCATGCAGTCCGCGAAGATCCCACTGGCGTTCGCGTTTCATCGCGGCGCGCCCGAGGAAGCGCAGTTGAAAAGCTGGCACACTGCGCCGCTCGCCACTGCTGCCGCGCTCGCGATGACGCGTTCACAGGTGCCGGCGCGTGCTCCGCCACACGTGTTTTCCGCGCAGCCTTTCGCGTGGCCCGATCCGGTTGCGCGCACGCCGTTCAATGGTGTGACGTCGTTCACGCCGCGTGACAGGGTCGCGCCGTACATGCGCGAGACGTCGACGCCCGCTCCACCGCCGGCACACAACCCGCTGTCGCCGGCGGCCAACGCAGCACGCGACACATTGAAAACCGCGCACGCGCTAGCCGACGCCGGCCGCCTCGCGGAAGCCGCCACGGCGATCAACGCCTATCTGGAACACCACGCCCCGCACGCCAATGCGTTTTATCTGCTCGGCGTCCTGGCCGATGCCAACGGTGATGCGAACCTCGCACGCAGCCAGTATCGCAAGGCGCTGTATCTCGACCCTCAGCATGCGGAAGCGCTCGCGCATCTTGCCACCTTGCTTGAACTCGAAGGCGATCGCGACGGCGCACGCCTGTTGATGCAACGCGCGTCGCGCGCGCAAGGGGCGCAACGTGGCTGACGCGCAGACGGTGACCTTCGACGATTGCTGGAATCGCATCGGCGTGCGCGGCGATTCGTCGTGCGAGCGCCTTGTCGAATACGTGCGCTGCCTGAATTGTCCGGTGTTCGAAACGGCCGCGGCCAAACTTCTCGAACGGCCGATTTCCTCGGTGGATCTCTCGCAGCACGACCTGCGCGCGCCGGTGCAATCGCAGCAGAATGTGCAAGGCGCGAGCGAATCGTTCCTCGTCTTTCGCATCGGCGACGAATGGCTGGCGCTGCCCACGCCGATCTTCAAACGCATCGTGCAGACGCGGCCGATTCATACGTTGCCGCATCGGCAGCATCGCGCGGTGCTGGGCGTGGTGAATGTGCAAGGCGAGTTGCTGGTGTGTCTGTCGCTCGCGCACCTACTCGGTTTCGAAGCCGACGCCGCCGCACGCGACGATCGCGCGCGTCACGATCTGCCGCGTTTGCTGGTGGTCTCGCGCGCTGAAGAACACGCGGTGTTCCCGGTGGATCAGGTCGACGGCGTGCACCGGATTGCGACGGCCAGTTTTTGCTTGCCGCCCGCCACGCTTTCGCAAGCGGCGGCCGCGCATACGCGCGCAGTCGCGCCGTGGCGCGGCATGAGCGTCGGCCTGCTCGACGCCGACGCACTCTTCGACACCTTGAACCGGAGTCTCGGATGACGGACGATCCACGCCGCCCGTCGCTGATCGATCTGTTCCGCGAAGAAGCGCGGACGCAGGCGCGCGTGCTCAACGATCGCCTGCTCGCGCTCGATCGTGCACCGCGCGATGCCGGTGCGCTCGAGGCCTGCATGCGGGCCGCGCATTCGTTGAAGGGCGCGGCGCGTATCGTCGGCGTGCAGGTCGGCGTCGAACTCGCGCATGCCATGGAAGATTGCTTCGTCGCCGCGCAGGAAGAGCGTGCGTTGCTCGACGCCGCATGGATCGACGAGTTGCTGCGCGGGGTGGATATCGTCGCGCGCATCGGCAATGATGAAGACGAGTCGGCGCGTGACGCGGTCGGCACATGTGTCGCGTCGTTGCAGGCGCGTATGGCGGGCGTGGTGCCGCATAGCGTGGCGGTGCGGCGGGATGTGGCGCCGCCGGCAGCCGCGCCGCTTGAACCCGCGCGCAGCACTGCCGCCGAACCTCCAACAGCCTCAGTCGCCTCGCTACCTTCGGGCTCAAGTTCGGACGCAGACGCAGACCCGGACGCCGCATTCAATCTGCTAGCCGATGCGCTGCGCGCCGAAGCGACACCGGCCTCCACCGCGCCACCGCCCGCACCGGACGGTACGCCTGCCACGACACCCGCGTCGAACAGCGCGCGAGGCACAAGCACCACAACCACCGAACCCGGCCGCATGCTGCGCGTACGCGCCGACAACCTCGACCGCCTGCTGTCGCTATCGGGCGAATCACTGGTCGAATCGCGCTGGCTAAAACCCTTCGCGCAATCGATGCTGCGCGTCAAGCGCGTCCAACGCGACAGCACTCGCGCGCTGGATCAACTGCACGAAACGCTCGCCGACCTCAAGCTCGATCCGCGCGCGCAAGCCGCGCTTGAAGAAGTTCGCCGCCTAACCGCCGAATCGCAGCATCTGCTGGCCGAACGTCTCGCCGATCTGGAAAGCTTCGACCGTCGCTCGACCCATCTGTCGCAGCAACTCTACGACGCCGCCCTGCAATGCCGCATGCGCCCATTCGGCGACGGCACCGGCGGACTCGCACGAATGGTGCGCGACGTCGCGCGTTCGCTCGGCAAGAAGGTGCGCTGGCAGTTGGTCGGCGAATCGACTCAGGTGGACCGGGACATTCTCGATCTGCTCGAAGCGCCGCTGGGCCATATGCTGCGCAACGCGCTCGACCACGGCATCGAAACACCCGCCGTGCGCCTCGCGTGCGGCAAGCCGGAAGAAGGCACGCTCACGCTCGACGCGCGTCACACAGCCGGCGCGCTGCTCATCACCGTTTCCGACGACGGCGCGGGCATCGACCTCGACGCCTTGCGCGCGTCGATCGTCCGCAAGAAACTCGCGAGCGACGAAACGGCCGCGCGTCTGTCCGAAGCCGAGCTGCTCGAATTCCTGTTCCTGCCGGGCTTCTCGCTACGCGATCAGGTGACCGAGGTCTCGGGCCGCGGCGTCGGACTCGACGCGGTGCACGACGTCGTCAAACGCGTGCGCGGCACGGTGCGAATCACGCACGAACCCGGCCTCGGCACGCGCGTCCAATTGCAGTTGCCGCTGACGCTCTCGGTGATCCGCAGCCTGCTGATCGAAGTCGCGGGTGAGCCATACGCGGTGCCGCTCGCGCATGTGAACCGCACGCTGCACGTGAGCCGCGCCGAGATCGAATTGCTCGAAGGGCATCAGCACATCGCGTTTTCCGGCCGGCGCATCGGCGTGGTCACTGCGCATCAGATTCTCGACACCGCGCCGCCCGCGGATGAAAGCGGCACCGTCAGCATGATCGTGATCGGCGACGGCCCGCAAACCTACGGCGTGGTGGTCGACCGTTTTCTCGGCGAGCGGATGCTGGTGGTGCAACCGCTCGATCCTCGTCTCGGCAAAATCCGCAACATCACCGGCGGCGCGCTGATGGAGAACGGCGATCCGGTGCTGATCGCCGACGTCGACGACTGGCGGCGCTCCGTCGAAAGGCTCGTTGCGGGCGGCGACCTCAAGCATACGCAACACGGCGTCGCGCACGCGGCGCAGCGCGCCACGCGCCGCGTGCTGGTGGTCGACGATTCGCTCACCGTGCGCGAACTCGAACGCAAGCTGCTGGCCACGCGCGGTTATGACGTGACGATCGCCGTCGACGGCATGGACGGTTGGAACGCCGTGCGCGGCGAGCGCTTCGACCTCGTCATCACCGATATCGACATGCCGCGCATGGACGGTATCGAGCTGGTCACGCTCATCAAACGCGATCCGCAGTTGCAGTCGCTGCCGGTGATGATCGTGTCGTACAAGGACCGTGAAGAGGACCGCCGCGCCGGCCTGAACGCGGGCGCGGACTACTATCTGGCGAAAGGCAGTTTTCATGACGAAGCACTGCTCGATGCGGTGCGCGATCTGATCGGCGAAGCTTACGGTTAAACCTACGGGTAAAACGGATGAAAATCGGAATCGTCAACGACATGCCGCTCGCCGTCGAGGCGCTGCGTCGAGCGCTCGCGGCGCGCCACGACTTCGAGGTGCTGTGGATCGCGCAGGACGGCCAGCAGGCGGTCGATTTCTGCACCGCGCAACGGCCCGACATCGTGCTGATGGATCTGGTGATGCCGAACGTCGACGGGATCGAAGCCACGCGCCGCATCATGGCGCGCGCGCCCTGCGCGATCCTGATCGTTACCGTCGATGTGGGCGCGAACGCGTGGCGCGTTTATGAAGCGATGGGCGCGGGCGCGCTCGACGCCGTCGATACGCCCTCGCTGAGCGGTCCCGATGCGCACAAGAGCATCGCCACGCTGATCGCGAAGATCGACCGCATCGCGGCGCTCGTCAAGGAACGCAATGCGCCCGGCGCGGCGGCCGCGGCAACGCCCGCCTGCTTGACGAACCGCGACACGCCGCTGGTGGCGATCGGCGCATCGGCGGGCGGACCGGCGGCGCTTGCCACGCTGCTCGCCGGTTTGCCGAAGGATTTTGCGGCGGCCATCGTCATCGTGCAGCACGTCGATGCGGCGTTCGCCGCCGGCATGGCGGACTGGCTGAACCAGCAATCGGCGTTGCCCGTGCGAATCGCCCGCGAAGGCGACCGGCCGCAAGCGGGCGTCGCGTTGCTCGCCGCCACCGACGATCATCTGCATCTGAAATTGCCCAACGTGCTCGGCTACACGCCCGTGCCGGAAGAGACGCCTTATCGGCCTTCCGTCGACGTGTTTTTTCACAGCGTGGTGGCGCGCTGGCCGGCGCGCGCGGTCGGCGTGCTGCTCACCGGCATGGGCCGCGACGGCGCGATCGGCCTCAAGGCGATGCGCACCAAGGGCTATCACACGATCGCGCAGGACGAGGCGACCAGCGCCGTGTATGGCATGCCGAAAGCGGCCGCGGCGCTCGACGCCGCCGCCGCGATCCTGCCGTTGCCGCGCATCGCCGCCGCACTTGCGACGGCGGTCAACTCGCGCTAGCCGCTCACTCGCCGCCGATGAGCCGCTTCGATTCACTCACATTCATTCTGGCTGAACAACATGGACACTCCTAAACCGCATCAGAACACCGCCGCGCAGGACTTCGCGTCGGACGCGGCGGACGCTCCCAATCTCGCGATCGATGACGCTTTGGCGCGCATCCTCGGCAATCCGCCCGCGGCGGAGTGCCCGATCATGGTGTTGCTGGTCGACGACCAGGCGATCATCGCCGAGGCGATTCGCCAGGCGCTGGCCGACGAAGCGAGCGTCGACTTTCACTACTGCGCGTCGCCTGAAGACGCACTGCGCTGCGCTGCGGAAACGCGCGCGACGGTGATCCTTCAAGACCTCGTGATGCCGGGCACGGACGGTCTCACCCTCGTGCGCCAATACCGGCAGAATCCGGCGACGCGCGACATTCCGATCATCGTGCTGTCGACCAAGGAAGAGCCGCTCGTGAAAAGCGCGGCCTTCGCCGCCGGTGCCAACGATTATCTGGTGAAGCTGCCGGACCGCATCGAGTTGATCGCGCGCATCCGCTATCACTCGCGCTCGTATCTGAACCTGATTCAACGCGACGAGGCCTACAAGGCGCTGCGTCAATCGCAGCAACAATTGCTCGCAACGAATCTGGAGTTGCAGCGGCTCACGCATTCGGACGGCCTGACGGGTCTGTCGAATCGCCGCTACCTCGATCAATATCTGGCTGCCGAATGGCGTCGCAGCACGCGCGACAAGACCGGCCTCGGCTTTCTGATGATCGATGTGGATAACTTCAAGGCGTACAACGATACCTACGGGCACGTCGCCGGCGACGAAGTGCTCAAGCGGGTCGCGCAAACCGTCGAATCGTGCCTCGGACGCTCGGCCGATCTCGCGGCGCGCTTCGGTGGCGAAGAGTTCGCGGTGGTGGTGCCGGGCACGTCGGCGGGCGGCTTGCGTCTGCTCGCGGAAAAGATCCGCATTGCAATCGAAGGGCTGGCGATTCCGCATGCGGGCTCCGCGACCGGCGGCGTGACGATCAGCATCGGCGCGGCAACGCTCGTGCCTTCGGCCGCCGAGCCGGTGACGAAGCTGATCGAAGCGGCTGACGTCGGTCTGTATCGAGCGAAGCGGGATGGGAAGAATCAGGTGGCGGTCAGCGATTGATCGTTGCGGATGCGGTTCTACTACCGTGCAATGAAAGCGCGTCCGTTTGCAGGGCGCGTTTTCATTTGCAGCGATAGCAGCAGCAGCCGTGCGTTAGTCGGTTTCTAACGCATGCGCTTTTCTAGCATTGCCAGGACGCTGCGCCGACCGCTGCGTCGCCGAGGTACTTGCTGCGTGCTTCAACAAGCACGCTTGTGTCGATGGCGCCCTCGTCGGCCAGCGCCTTCAGCGCGGCGATCACGATCGCCTTGCGGTCCACTTCGAAGAATTCACGCAACGCCTGACGCGTGTCGCTGCGGCCGAAACCGTCGGTACCGAGCGTCACATAACGGCGCGGCACGTATGCGCGAATCAGTTCGGGCACGGCACGAACATAATCCGTGGCGGCGATGACCGGGCCCTGCGACGCTTCGAGCGCGTGCGTGACGTACGGCGCCGAAGTCGCTTCGCCAAGACGCGCGAGCCGTTCTGCCGCCATGCCGTCGCGTTGCAACTCGGTGAAGCTCGTCACGCTCCACACCGCAGCGTCGATCCACCAGTCGTCCTTCAACATCTGCTGAGCCGCAATCACTTCACCGAGAATCGCACCCGCGCCGAGCAATTGCACCCGAGCTTGCGTGCTCTCCTGCTCCTGAGTTTGCGCCGTCAGCGGATAAATGCCCTTGAGAATCCCTTCGCGCAACGCCGGCAAGTCGCCGCCCGGCACCGAAGGCTGCGCGTAGTTCTCGTTCATCACCGTGACGTAATAGAACACGTCGCGCTGCTGCTCGACCATCTCCCGCATACCCTCGTCGACGATCGCGGCAACCTCGTACGCGAACGCCGGGTCGTAAGCGCGGCAGTTCGGAATCGTCGATGCCGCCAGATGGCTCGAGCCGTCCTGATGCTGCAACCCCTCGCCGCCGAGCGTCGTCTTGCCCGACGTCGCGCCGATCAGGAAACCGCGCGCACGTTGATCCGCCGCAGCCCAGATCAGATCACCGATGCGCTGGAAGCCGAACATCGAGTAGTAGATGTAGAACGGCAGCATCGGCAGATCGTGCACGCTGTACGACGTCGCCGCTGCGATCCATGACGACACCGCGCCGGCTTCCGAAATGCCTTCTTCCAAAATCTGGCCTTTCGTATCCTCACGGTAGTAAAGCATCGAGCCGAGATCTTCCGGCTCGTACAACTGCCCGAGCGGCGAATAGATACCGACCTGGCGGAACATGTTCGCCATGCCGAAGGTGCGCGCCTCGTCGGCGACGATCGGCACCACGCGCGGGCCCACTTCCCCGTCCTTGAGCAACGCGGTCAGCATGCGGACCAGCGCCATTGTCGTGGACATGTCGCGGCCGTTCGAGTCCAGCGCGAATTGCCCCCAGGAGGACACCGGCGGGACGGTCAGCCCCTTCGATGCAACTCTCCGCCTTCTGGGCAGATAGCCTCCGAGAGCCGCCCGGCGTGCATGCAGGTATTGCATTTCCGGACTGTCTTCCGCGGGTTTGTAGAATTTCACCTGTTCGACGTCCTCGTCCGTGAGCGGCAGGCGGAAGCGATCGCGAAACGCCTTGAGGTCGTCGAAGCCAAGTTTCTTTTGCTGATGCGTGGTCATGCGGCCCTGGCCCGAGGTGCCCATGCCGAAGCCCTTCATCGTTTTCGCAAGAATCACCGTCGGCTGGCCGCGATGGTCGAGCGCCTTCGCGTAGGCCGCGTGCAGTTTGCGCACGTCGTGGCCGCCGCGACGCAGGCGGTCGATGTCGTCATCGCTCAATTGGGCGGCGAGCGCGGCAAGCTCCGGATTCTGGCCGAAGAAGCGTTCGCGGTTATAGGCGCCGTCGTTCGCCGAAAAGGTCTGGAACTGGCCGTCCACGGTATGCGCGAACGCGCGCAGCAAGGCGCCGGTGCGATCGCGCGAAAACAGCGCGTCCCAGTCCGAGCCCCACACTACTTTGATCACATTCCAGCCGGCGCCGATGAAGTGCGCTTCCAGTTCATCGATGATGCGGCCGTTGCTGCGCACCGGACCGTCGAGCCGCTGCAGATTGCAGTTGATCACGAACACGAGGTTGTCGAGCCCCTCGCGCGCGGCCAGCGAGAGCGCGCCGGTCGATTCCGGCTCATCCATTTCGCCGTCGCCGAAAAAGCCCCACACCTTGCGGCCTTCTGTTTGCACGAGGCCGCGATTGGCCAGGTAGCGCATGAAACGCGCCTGATAAATCGCGTTGATCGGGCCGATGCCCATCGAGCCAGTCGGGAACTGCCAGAAGTCCGGCATCAGCCACGGATGCGGATACGAGCACAAGCCCGGTCCGCCGATCTCGCGACGGTAGTGCTGGAGGTTTTCCTCCGAGAGAAAGCCTTCGAGGTAAGCCCGCGCATAAACACCCGGCGACGAATGCGGCTGGAAGTACACGAGGTCGCCCGTGCCGTCTTCCCCGCCAGGTGCGGCCGCGCGAAAAAAATGGTTGAAGCCGACCTCGAACAGATCTGCCGCCGACGCGTAACTCGCAATATGCCCGCCGAGTTCGCCGTAGGCCTGGTTCGCGCGCACCACCATTGCGAGCGCATTCCAGCGCAGCGCGGCGGCGAGCCGTTCTTCGAGTTCGAGATTGCCCGGATAGCGCGGCTGTTGCTCGAACGGGATCGTGTTCTGGTACGGCGTGACGTTGGTGCGCGCCGATTCAACACCCAGCGAAAGCGCATGGCTCGCAAGTTTGTCGAACAGAAACTGCGCGCGGTCGCGGCCGACATGCGCGACGACCGCGTCGAGCGCTTCCAGCCACTCGGCGGTTTCCTGCGGATCGGTGTCCGCCTGCTCCGCGCTTTCAACACGCTGCGCATTCAACGACTTCAACTGCTCGCTACCGCTGGACAAATCTGTCATGGCACCACTCCCGCATCGACGCGGTCGGTTCAAGATCGAGTGAGTCAATGGTAACCATGTGCCCACAAAATGAGCGTCTCATTTGCTTGTGATCCCGCGCTGCGATAGGCTATTTATTCCGAATTTTGCCCGCATGACGGAATATTTCATCTATGACCACACCGCCTAGACGGCTCGACCGCATCGACATCGGCATCCTGAGCCAGTTGCAGCAGAACGCGCGCATCACCAATGCGGATCTGGCGCGCTCGGTGAACCTGTCGCCCACGCCGTGCTTCAACCGCGTGCGGGCGCTCGAAAAGCTCGGTCTGTTCAAGCAGCAGGTCACGTTGCTGAACCCGGAGCCGCTCGGGCTGCGCATCAACGTCTTCATTCAGGTGAGTCTGGAAAAGCAGGTGGAAGACGCGCTGCTGCGCTTCGAACAGGCGATCTCGGAGCGTCCCGAGGTGATGGAGTGCTACCTGATGACGGGCGACGCCGACTATCTCCTGCGCGTGGTGATGCCGGATATGCAGACGCTGGAGCGCTTCATCGTCGATCATCTGACGAAGATTCCGGGCATCTCCAATATTCGCTCGAGCTTTGCGCTCAAGCAGGTGCGTTACAAGACGGCGCTGCCGCTGCCGTCGTCGGGATTGACGCTGGTCGATCCCGACGACGTGTCGACTGACTGGCGCTAAGGCTTTCCGCCCGCTCGGCTTTATGCCGTGGCGGCGCCGCTCGTGTAGCGTGCGGCCGGCAGCTTGTGCGACAGGTTCGGCTGCAGCTGCTGACGTGCGCTGTTGAAGCGCTCCCAGTCCGCCGCGTCCGGCAACGACGGAATCGTCACCAGTTCGCCCTGGTCGAGCCCGACTAAGGCGGCGTCTACCATGTCTTCGGCGGTCATCACGATCTGCTGCGGCAGATGTTCGACCGCGAGGCCCGCGCGGTCCCAGAATGCGGTGCTGGTCGCGCCCGGCAAAACCGCCTGCAACTGCACACCCTTGCCGCCCACTTCGTGATGCAGCGACTGCGTCAGGTTGAGCACGTAGGCCTTGGTGCCGCTGTAAGTGCCGTTCAACGTTTCCGGCGACAGCGCCACGATCGACGAAATATTGATCACGATGCCGTTGCCCCGCTCCACTAGGCCCGGCACGACCGCCGCCGTCAGGCGCGTGAGCGCGGTCACGTTCAGGTCGATCATTTTTTCGAGCTCGTCCACGTTCGAGTCGATCAGCGAGGCGGTCGCGCCGACGCCCGCGTTGTTGACCAGCATCGTGATGCCACGGTCCGCGCGCAGCCGTTCTTCGATGCGGCGCACGTCGGCTTTGACAGTGAGGTCCGCGCCGATCGTCTCGACATGGCGGCCGGTTTCCGTCTTCAGACGATCGGCCAGACTGTTCAGCCGCTCGACGTCGCGCGCCACCAGAATCAGGTCGTAGCCGCGCCGCGCAAGGCGGTCCGCATACACCGCGCCGATCCCCGACGATGCGCCCGTCACCAATGCCGTTCCTTTGCCTGCTTGCGTTGCCATTTGAATCTCTCCTTGCGGGCGTGGCGCCTCGCGCCTGTGCCCTGTCCGATGAATGAATGGGAAAACCGGGAAACCTCCGCCACCGCGCCGTTGTTTGCGGTATTGCGGTGTTGACGAAGCAAGTCTAGGCGCGTAGCCTGTTGTCTCAAATGTCGTATTTACCTCGTTTTAGGACATCGCAATGAGACACGTCGGCGTGGTGGTTTTTCCCGGCTTCCAGATCCTCGATATGGTCGCGGTCTCGATCTTCGAGCTGGCCAACCTGGAGGCCGGCCAACCTGAGTACGACGTGGAGGTCATTTCCGAGCATGGCGGCATGGTGCGCAGCTCGGCGGGCGTGGAGATCGCCACCCGCCCGTTCGACGATCCGGCGTATGACACCGTGGTGGTCACTGGCGCGATGCAGATCGCGCCGTCGTCGCCGGGATTGCTGGCGTTTCTGAACGAGGCGCTCGCCGCGTCGCGACGCACCGCCAGCATCTGCACCGGCGCGTTCGTGCTGGCCGAGGCCGGGATTCTCGACGGCCGCCACGCCACGACCCATTGGATTCACGCTCGCGATCTGCAGCGGCGCTTTCCGCAAACGCGCGTGGACGAGGACCGCATCTTTATCATCGACGGGTCGGTGTGGACGTCGGCCGGCATGACAGCGTGCATCGATCTGTGTCTGGCGCTCGTTGAAAACGATCTCGGCATGGAGGTGTCGCGCGCGATCGCCAAGAAGCTCGTGGTGTATCACCGCCGCACTGGCGGCCAGTCCCAGTTCTCGGCCATGCTGGACCTGGAGCCGAAATCCGACCGCATCCAGAACGCGCTCTCTTACGCCAAAAGCCATCTGCGCGAGCCGTTGACGGTCGAACAGCTCGCCGACGTCGCGCATCTCAGCCCGCGCCAGTTCAGCCGCGCGTTTCGCGACGAAACCCGTCAATCGCCGGCCAAAGCCATCGAGGCATTGCGCGTCGAAGCCGCGCGCGCCATGCTGGAAGCGGGCCGCCATTCCATGGAGGCGGTAGCCGCGGAAACCGGTTTCGTCGATACCGAACGGATGCGGCGCGCCTTTCTGCGCGCGTATGGTCAGCCGCCGCAAGCGATCAAACGCGCGGCGCGCGTGATGTAACACATGTGGTGGACAATATCGGCAACAGCGCTTTACCCGATATGACCATCCACCATGAGAGGAACGCGATGAACTACGACGACAGCAATCCCTTCGCAAGGATTCTGCGTGGCGAACTACCCTGCATCAAGGTGGCCGAAACCGATGCCGCCCTCGCCTTCATGGACCTCATGCCGCAAGCCGACGGCCATCTACTGGTGGTGCCGAAGGAAGCCGCCGCGGAGATTTTTGAATTGTCGGATGCTTCGACGGTGGCGTGCATGCGCATGACGCAGAAGCTCGCGATTGCGGTGCGCGCAGCGTTGCGGCCGGACGGCGTGTTCATCGGACAATTCAACGGCGCGGCAGCGGGACAAACGGTGCCGCATGTGCATTTTCACGTGATCCCGCGCTGGGAAGGCCAGCCGCTGCGTATGCATGCGCGCGATGTCGCCGACGCGGACACGCTCGAAGCGCTCGCCAAACGCATTCGCTCGCATTGGCGCGCCGACTGAGGCGGCGCGCGGCGCGGTTCTGCGCGCCGTCATGCGCCGTAATATGTGTAAAAGCCGCTGAAACCAGCGGTGCGTGCCGCGCGGCTAGACTGGTACTTGCCTTGTACCCACAAGGCATTGAGTGTGGATCTCTTTTGGCCTGCCCGAAACGGCAGGCTTTTTTATTGGCGCGCTTTCGCGTTGCCTGACCGCTGCGCTTACGGCGCGCGTTAAAAAACCCGCACGCGGCGGGTTTCATTTCCTAGCGATGGTACGGTGTCGGCCGTGATGCGGCGGCGGCGGACGACGATGATGGTGATGCGGCGTTGGCACACGGCGGCAACGCTTTTAGCAGACGACCACCAAACGCCCTTGCACACGAATCCCCTGCTCAATCGGCCGCCATGTTGGTCGATTCGTGCAGTGCAGCACGCAGGAGAGGCAATCCGCTGGCGAACGCAACGTGTCACAGACGATGCCGCGAGCGGCGCAGCGGATGCCGCCAGTCGATGCGACGCGGTTTCACGGGCATCGGACGCATGTCGTGCAGGTGCCGGTGTTCCTGCCACAATTCGTCGGAGAAAAGAAATGCGACGATCAGCAGCGGAATGACCAGAAAGACGCCCAATATCAAGTTCTCGATCACGGTGGCCTCCGATTGCAGGAGCATGATTTCATTGTAGAGCACCGCGCGTACCCGTACCGTGCCGCGCGCCTCATAAGCGCCACGATCGAGCCGAACACAGGCCTGCGACAACGCGACGCCCTTTACTCGCCGGACCCGCCTGCCGCCTGGTTTATCGCAAGAAAGCGCCGTGCGGGCGCGAGAGCTTGCAAGAACTCCCCGCACCGCGCCCTGACTAACTGGAAAGCGCGTGAGCCTGCATCGAACGCGCGCATCCAAACCAATAATTCTCAAGGGGAATCCAATGACGACCGAACGCAGTAGCGAACTCACCCTGCGCCCGCTCGAGCGCACCGATCTGCGCTTCGTCCATGAAGTGAACAACAACGCGAAAATCATGCGTTACTGGTTCGAGGAGCCGTACGAAACCTTCTCGGAACTGACCCAGCTTTACGACCAGCACGTGCACGACCTGCGCGAGCGGCGCTTCGTGGCCATCGACAACGAGGGGCAGACCGTCGGCGTGGTCGAGCTGATCGAACTGGACTATATCCATCGACGGGGTGAATTTCAGATCATCATCGCGCCGCATGCGCAAGGCCGCGGCTACGCAACCCTCGCAACGCAGCTCGCGACGGACTATGCGTTTTCAGTGCTGAACCTGCGCAAGGTCTATCTGATCGTCGACAAGTCGAATACGGCGGCGATCCACGTCTACGAAAAGTGCGGCTTCAGGCATGAGGCCGAGCTGATCGAGGAATTTTTCGGCAATGGCAGCTATCACAATGCGTTGCGTATGTGCATGTTCCAGTCCGAGTTCTTCGAGGCCAATCGACGCGTCGATTGACCCCCGCAAATGCGCATACGACTGCCGTTTGGCAGACCCTGTGTGCAGCGCTCCTCACACCTGGCACCATTTATCTTCTGCAAACACACCGTTATTTCGTGATTTCGGTTTAGTCGGTTGAATGACTTTGTGTGCAATGCACCAAGTACGTCGATTAAATGTAGCAAATCACTTAATTGTCGCCTCTCGTTTACGCGAACACGCGCCGCAAACCTTTACTAGTTAAAGCGGCGTGCCCTGCCCGTCTTTTAGTTATCCGTTTCAATCATGACTAATTAACCCATGGCTCAACGATTAAGCAGGTGCGATGGACGGTGCGACAATTCGCCGCTGTTGCGACCGCACACAAGATGTGCTTGTCGTTCTCTCGCATTCTCCTAAAGTGCAAGATGCGGGTTCAATCTTAAAGTTAAATACATAGCTAACCTGAGTATCCACCCGCACCGGAGGAAAATATGAAAATGCGAGTCGCCCTTGTTTTCGCCATTGCGGGATTGGCTGCCGCCACTGTTCAGGCGCAAGACGTCATGATCAAGCCGCAGCAAACCATCCAGTTCAAGGCTAATGCCTATGGTTGCCTGTCGAAGGATAAACTCGACGCCGCCGACCAGCATGCGCAAGCCGGTGAACAGCAAAAGATGCAGGAATTCTTCTCCGGATATCAATGCGTTTCGACACCGGAAAACTCGAGTTTCCGCGTCGTCCGCGTGGTCGGTCACGACGTCGAATTCGTGAATTCGGGTAATAGCGATACGCAAGGCCTCTGGGCAAACGATCGATTCATCAAGCAATAAGCTGAAACCTGACATTCCGGCGAAAACGCCGGAATGTGATTTTGCGCGCCTGTGCGTCCGTCCTCCGACTTAATAAGTCGGAGGCGGTGAACCTGTGAGTTAAAAAATCGGCTGGGCATGAAAATGCTTGGCCGTTTTTATTTGCGCACGTTAGCGTCGCTTTGAAACAGACAGAAAAAAGCCGATGCGGATTGTCTGAATCCGCATCGGCAGTACGCCTTCTCGCAAAGCGCAGGGAACAACAGTTAGCTCACTACGAGCCGATCAATGCGAATCGCGCGGTACCGGAGCGCCGCTCGATCCGACGAGGAAGTCGAGATCAGCGCCCTGATCCGCCTGCAGCACATGTTCGACGTAGAGCTTGTAGTAGCCGCGTTTGGGCGCTTCGGGCGCCTGCCATGCGGCGCGCCGGCGCGCGAGTTCTTCGTCGGTGACGTCGAGATGCAGGCGGCGTGCTTCGACATCGAGTTCGATCATGTCGCCGGTCTGCACGAACGCGAGCGGCCCGCCCGCTGCCGCTTCCGGCGACACGTGCAACACGACCGCGCCGTACGCCGTGCCGCTCATGCGGCCGTCGGAAATGCGCACCATGTCCGTAATGCCCTTTTGCAGCACTTTTTTCGGCAGCGGCATATTGCCGACTTCCGCAAAACCGGGATAACCCTTCGGCCCCGCGCCTTTGAGCACCATGATGCAATGCTCGTCGATGTCGAGCGACTCGTCGTCGATCTTCGCGTGCAGTTCCTCGATGTTCTCGAACACTACCGCTCGACCGCGATGCTTGAGCAACGCCGCGGTGGCCGCCGACGGCTTGATCACTGCGCCATTCGGCGCCAGGTTGCCCTTGAGCACCGCGATGCCGGCCTTCGGCTTGAACGGTTCGGCGAACGTCGTGATGACTTTCTCGTCGTGATTCGGTGCGCTGCGCACGTTGTCCCAGATCGTCTTGCCGTTCACGGTCAGCGCTTCACGATGCAGCAGGCCTTGCTCGCCGAGTTGCTTCAACACCGCCGGCAAACCACCCGCGTAGTAAAAGTCCTCCATCAGATATTCGCCCGACGGTTGCAGGTTCACCAGACACGGCACATTCGAACCCAGTTCCCAATCTTCTAGCGACAACTCCACGCCAATCCGCTTGGCCAGCGCGATCAGATGAACGACCGCATTGGTCGACCCACCGATCGCCGCATTCGTGCGGATCGCGTTTTCGAATGCCTGGCGCGTCAGGATCTTGTCCATCGTCAGATCCTCGCGAACCATGTCGACGATGCGCCGGCCCGCGAGATGCGCGAGCACCTGGCGGCGCGCATCGACCGCGGGAATCGCCGCGTTATGCGGCAAGCCCATGCCGAGCGATTCGACCATCGAC